>JBCBIN010000120.1:0-9001 GCA_038524555.1 Cyanobacteria bacterium J06623_7
AGTTTTTCACTTTATGGGCGTTTTAGCGGTTACTTGATGCAAAATTAATCAAAATAGCTTAATTTTTGAAGCTTCTTTAAAGTGCAGACAAAAAAGCTACCGAACATTTATAACTATCCTAATTAATTTCCCGGCCATACCTCTAGGCTGTTTGCCAGTACTTATAGGCAGCATAAGCCATCGTTACTACGCCGGTGAGAATGGCATCTTCATCTACTTCAAACTTGGGATGATGGAGGGGATAATTTGGTTTGTGATGGTGACCCACTCCCAATCGGAACATACAGCCAGGAGCTTTATCTAAATAGACCGAAAAATCTTCTGCCCCTAAAGATGGTTCGGGCAAAATCTGTACGCTCTCATCTCCCCAAGCTTCACGAGTTGCCGCTTCAATAATTTGGGTCAGGGTGTCGTCGTTATGAACGGAGGGTACTCCCCGCCGATAGTCTACCTGGCATTTCGCCCCATAAGTATCGCATACTCCTCGGACGATGTTTTCAATCCACTGGGGTAAATTGGCGTGGCTTTCTGGGTGGAGCGATCGCACTGTCCCGGTCATCATTACGCGGTCGGCAATCACATTGGGTGCTCTACCACCATTAATTTGTCCGATCGAGAGAACAATAGGATGCAGAGGATTTTGAGTTCTGCTAATTGCTTGCTGTAGGCTAGTTATTACCTGAGCGGCGATCCAAATTGCGTCCTTTGCCTGGTGGGGTCTGGCACCATGTCCCGATTCTCCCTGAATCACAATTTCCAGCTCATCGGCAGCTGAAGTTAGTGCACCATAGCGAATGCCAATGCGACGCGCCAGAATTGAAGGGAAAACGTGAACGCCATAAATTGCATCTACCCCTACCATTGCTCCATCTTTCACCATCCATTTGGCACCCAGGGCAATTTCTTCGGCGGGCTGAAACAGAAACCGGACGTTTCCGGGCAAGCTCTCGGATAGTTGAGATAGCACCATTGCCGTACCCATACCTAAAGCTGAATGGACATCGTGACCACAAGCATGCATGATCCCGGGATTCCCCGAGGCAAAATCTAGCTTGAGATGCTCCTGGATTGGCAGCGCATCCATATCCGTACGAATTGCTAAAGTGCGAGGGTCACTACCCTGCCCGGCTAACTCTCCCACCACTCCCGTTTTACCAATGGCTTCTCTCACGCTCAAACCACAGGAGGACAAAACTCCAGCAATGTAGGCAGAAGTTTGATGTTCCTCGCCGCTCAGTTCGGGATGGGCGTGAAGATGACGGCGGATTTCAATTAAACGAGGGGCAAACTTTCGAGCGGCTTCTTTTATTTCGGCAAGCATTATAGTTGTAGTAACAATCGCCGAGATTAACTGTCAATGGATTATGTTTCTTCGACGATGACTATTGTAATGTTATCAGATCCTCCTGCTGCCTTGGCTGCATCAATTAATTGTTGAGCAGTTTCTTGGCAGGGCTGGCGATTATTTAGAGCAGTTTCAATTTCTGCGTCAGTTACTTCTTCTGTCAAACCATCGCTACAGATTAACAGGCGATCGCCAGATTTTAGATCGAATTCTTGAATGTCGATCCGCTGTAGGTCTTCTCGACCCAAACACTGAGATAAAACATGTCGCCACGGATGAAATTTGGCCTGTTCTGCATCAATTTCCCCTTTTTTGAGTGCCATCCCCACCCAAGTATGATCGTCCGTAATTTGCTCTAATTGTGACTCTCTGAAGCGGTATAGCCGAGAATCTCCCACATGGGCACACAGGGGCTGCTCGTCGCGGAAAATAAGCACCACTACCGTAGTTCCCATATCTCCCCGCTCGGGGTGATTTTGCTGGTCTTGCAGAATGCCCAAATTGGCTTTATTGACTGCTTCTTTGAGCAAGATATCCGAATCGAGAGGAGAATCCCAATTTTCTTGCAGGTAAGTATAAACTACCTCAGTGGCAATCTTGCTGGCCTGTTCTCCTCCAGCATGACCTCCCATACCGTCAGCGACGATAAAAAAGCGCCCCAGCTCATCATCAACAAAGTAACTATCTTGGTTGGCTGTTCTTACAACACCTGTGTCCGTAAGACCGATAAATTGACGCTTCATAAACTGTTAGTCTGTATGATAAAAATCAGAGATAGAGTGAGATTGCCTTGCCGAGCAACCTACTATGGGTTGCTAGTTTGTTCGGGCTTAGCTAATGCCCGTGCCTCTGGGATTCTAGTTTGCAGAGCCGGCTGTGTCGCTTCCTATTTGTTTCGCCTTTAGTACCTATCTAAAACAGACAGGCAAGTTTTTAGCGTTAGTAAAGCGCATGATCTAGATTTATACCCAAACAGGATATATTTTCTGCGATCACCAAGCAACATTTAGATGCTGTTAGACTCATGATATCTTCTTAAAACATACGGTCAATGCGATCAAGACGCTTTAATGTTCGCAATAATACCCACCCAGGCACCAAAGCAATACTAGCAGCGATCGCTGCCACGATCTCAAAACCACTGACTAAGAGAAGAGTAGCGCAGATTAATAATGCACCTAACAGAATAGTATAGTTTGTACATAGCTGAATCGCACTCAAACGACGTATAACACGCTCTGATTCTAAAGAGCGCACGCGCACGCGCAAATCTCCCCGTTCTAGCTTGTCAATCGTATCGTCAATTCTACCCGGTAGGCCGAGTGCCGCCGTTCCTACCTGAGCAGCCTGTCTGCCCAGTTCATCAAAAATAGTGCTGCTGTTGGAGTTGTCTGTCATAAGCTGCATTGCATAAGGTTGAGCCACTTCCATGAAGTTGAATTCGGGATCTAAGCCTTTGCCCACTCCCTCTAGGGTCGAAAAAGCCCGCATGACGAAGGTAAAAGTGGCGGGAAAGCGAAACGGCTGACCATAAGCAATTTCATAGAGGTCTTCGCTAATGGCATCTACCGACTGTTCCTCAAACGGCTTATCCATAAAGTTATCGAGCATAAACTGGATTGAGCGTCGCACCGAACTCATATCTCCAGTTGGCACTAATGCGCCTAAGTTGATCAAAGAGTTAACAACTTTGTCTGAATTTTTTTGCGCCACTCCCACCAGGGTATCCATCAAACCTTCTCTGATGTTATTTTCAATTTGACCCATCATACCAAAGTCATAGAAAATCAAGGCTCCATCGGCATTAACAGCGATGTTACCGGGATGGGGATCGGCATGAAAAAAGCCTCCTCCCAATATTTGTTGGAGATAAGCCTTGGCTCCCAGTCGGGCGAGTACCTTGCGGTCTAATCCTGCCGCTTCAATGGCTTCGTAATGGCTAATTTTGATGCCGGGTAAATATTCTAAAGCTAATACTCGAGGAGAAGCGTATTTCCAATAAACCTTGGGCACCCGCACCCAATCTTCTCCACGAAAATTGTGACGAAAAGTATCGGCATTACGACCTTCTAGTAAATAGTCTGTCTCTTCCCATAAAATGCGACAGCATTCGTCATAAATCCCCATCCAGTCGCGATTTTGACCCCATTTAGGATGGTTTTGAAAGTAACGAGCTATCTGGCGCAAAATAGCCAAATCGATAGTAAATAGCTGTTTTAGCCCCGGTCTCTGCACCTTGACAACAATATCTTCACCGTTAAATAACTTAGCTCGATGTACCTGTCCCA
The DNA here is from genome assembly GCA_038524555.1 of Cyanobacteria bacterium J06623_7. GTDB lineage: Bacteria > Cyanobacteriota > Cyanobacteriia > Cyanobacteriales > Xenococcaceae > Waterburya. Next base: position 3,634 of record JBCBIN010000120.1, read on the forward strand.
AACTGGCGGCGGCGAGGGGAATGGGGTCGAAACCGGAGAATAGTTTGTCGATTGGTTTGGCAAAGTCTGCTTCAATCGTTTCTTTTACCTGGTCGTAACTAAATGCTGGAACCCGATCCTGTAGTTTGGTTAATTCCTCCACATACTCGGCAGGAAAAAGGTCGGCACGAGTCGAAAACAGTTGACCCAGCTTAATAAAGGTCGGCCCCAATTCTAGGAAATTCTCACGAATCCAAATTGCTTTAGCCCTGCGTCTAGCCGCCTGCTTCTCAGGGGTAAAGCCACCGGTATAAGTCCACTTACGCTGGTCGCGCCAGTTGCTAAACAGGAAAGCAAAAACAAAAGTCCAAATGTCTAAACGGCGACGATTGCGAGAATACTTAGCTCGATTCCAGCGATAAGACTTATCGGCAATGGGCATAGACATCTCTTTGCCTCTGGTTGCTAGGGATCCCGCCCCAACTGACGGCGATTTATCGGACTTACCTGACTCGTAATCTATTGAATTTTGATTGGGAAAAGCAGGAGACACAGAGTTTATTACGAAAGATTAATTATGATTTTATTTGGTTAATGATGATTAACTAATCTAAATAGTAGCGATATATTGACCAAAAAACTGAGAACTAATTTTCTAGTCGGTTTAGCGATCGCCAAGTTAAGAGTAGTAACGAGGGTGGGATAGAAGTGTTGGCGGGGGTTAACCGGCTGCCCCCATCGAATTAATTTTATTGACGATATTTCTTCAATTCGGCGCGCAGGATGGCAATTTCTGCCCGTAGTTGGTCGAGCATTCGCTGTAAATCGTCGGAGTTGGTGCTGCTAGTGTCGATATTGATGCTTCTAGAAGTAGCCGCACCGTTGCTGGAGCTGCTGGAACTAGAGGTAGGGGTGCTGGAAGTAGGATAGACGGTGGAACCTGAAGTTCTTTCGGCTCTGAGCTGAACTTCTTCCATAAACTGACGTAAATTTTCCCGTTGCTCGGCATCAAATTTACCCAGGTCGCTCATGGCGTTGGTAAAGGATTCTTCTAGTTTTTCCCCCATTACTTCGGCTAAGGCTCGACCGAAAAAGAAGGCATTGGTTACAGGATTGTCGCTCATAGGATCGAGATGATTAGATGAAGTTTTTTAAACAGCCAGTCTCAGTAGATTATATCTCGATCTCGAAGCTCTAAGGTCTGAGTTTTTTAGTTGGGCAATAAATAGCCATGGCGATCGCTATTAAATAACTAGCAAAAATTAGTTTGGGGGCAAGAGACTATATTCTGAATCTGTCTCTCGATTTTGAGCTAGAGCAATGCTGAGGAGAAAGCCAGATTTTTTGATAACGTTTCCTTGACGCTCGAATTACTTGGATAAAATAAAGGGACAATAATTGGTAAACTGCGATATTTAATCTTAAATTTAATTTTATGGTTCTGTTAGTAATTGTTGGTCTGGTTATGGCAATTGGCGCTGTACTCTTTGCCCTCCAAAACGCGGCTGTAGTCACGATTAACTTTGGCGTTTGGCAATTAGAACAATCTCTGGCAGTGGTGCTAATTGTTACCTTAGGCATCGGTATTATTATTAGTGCGCTATTGTCGGTGCCTACAATTTTGCGGCGAGGTTGGCAAAATTCTCAACAGAAAAGCAAGCTAGAAGATTTAAAACAACAGTTACAGGCTAAAAATCAAGCCACCCTACAGCAACAGCAGTCTCACCAGGCACAGGAAGAGTCTGTTCAAGAGTTACTGCGGGCATTTTCTTTTGCCGATGAAGTTACGGGAGTTTTAAATAAAGAGACAACGATAAAGCTAACGGAATATCTGTTACAGCAGATGCAGCAGCAGCGCAATAATCCTCGCTATAGCTCTTTGGTGGTGATGCTGTTTGCCCTCGAACCGGCTAAATCCCAGCGTAACTTTGCCGATGTTGGCAGTGAAAATGCAGTTTATAAAGCGATCGCCAAAAGACTGCGGGATAGAGTAGCTGCCGATAGCTTTTTGGGTATTACTGAACGCAAGAGATTTATTAGTCTCGTGTTGGGTTTACGGGGAGCGGAAGTCAATGAATATGTCACTTATCTTCAGAATAAAATAACCGAGTCGCCGCTACAAAAAACCGACGGTACGATGTTGCCCTTGAGTATGACCGTTGGGGCGGTGGTTGCCGACTCTAGCGACGCTATTAACAGCCGCAGCATGTTAAAACAGGCAGAGCAAAATTTGGAGCGGGCTTTGGGTAGAGGACGGGGGAAAGTGGAAATTTCTGAGGTCGATCTCAAATCAATGGGGTCATTAGATTTGTAGAAATTAATCTTTAAAATTATTGAGCTACTGCTTTTTCTATTATTAACCACTGCGAGAACTGCCGATGAATTCTAACCCTGAAAATCAGCCAGATTTTGACGAGCAAGAAGATTTAGATTCAGCAGACTTGGCACAAATTGAAAGCTTAATCGACCTCTTGGTAGAAGATGAGAATACTGATGCTGAAGTTGAGATAAATGGCGATCGCCAAACCGATGATTTGGCTCTGACAGAAATTGCTGAATTAGCCAAAGTTGATTCTGACCCGATTTACCAGCCGCCCGAGCCGATCTCTAACAAAGTAGAAGAGATAGAGTTTCCATCAGAGTCATCTGGGAGGGTAGAGTCAGAAATATCAACCATCGAACAAGTCAAGGCGATTGATACCCACAACGCATCTGACGACGATTTAGCCGCCATGGTGAACAGTTTAATTCCTCTAATTGTAGGGCTGTTGGAGTTTAAGCTCGATAATTCCCGGGAAGGGGTAGTACAGACAGTTAGACCGATGATAGATCGTCTGATCGCCGAACGAACTCAGGAAGATACTCCTAAGATGGCAGCCGCGATCGCCAGAGTTTTACCGGCAGCAATTACCGACGAAATCAGCCAAAACCCTCAGGCAATTGCCAAAGCGATCGCGCCAGAAATCGCCTTATCTATCAGAGAACAAATTCTTTTAGACGAAGATGCAATACCCCAAGCACTTGGTTCGGAAATGGGTAAGGCAATCAAGGCACAAATTGAGTCAGAAAAAGATGCGATGGTCGATGCTCTCTACCCTGTGATCGGCAGCACTATTTCTAAGTACATGGTAGAGGTAGTTCAAGACATCAACAGTAAGGTAGAAAGCACCCTCAGTCCTGAAGGCATCAAGCGTAAGTTTCGCGCCAAAATACAGGGGGTATCAGAGGCAGAATTAATTTTTAAGGAATCAATTGGCTATCGAGTCAGAGCCATATTTTTAATCGATAAAGATTCTGGCTTGGTAATTCATGAGATCCAGGTAGCGGGAGAAGAACAGCTCGACTCAGATATGCTGGCGGGCATGCTCACGGCAATTCGCGGCTTTGCCAACGACTGTATCGCGGCGGGCTCGGAATTAGATTCAATTGATTATGGCGACTGGCAAATTCCTTTAGAAGTAGCGGGCTACTGTTATCTAGCGGTAATTGTAGCGGGAGAACCACCCAAAGAGTTTATTACTAAGATCCGCCGAGTTTTAGGGGAAATAGTTCTCGAACATGATGAAGCCATTGAAAACTTTAACGGTAATTTAGCGGCTGTGCCGACTGGAATCGGCGACAAGTTAAAACAGCTAACCGAAACCAAGCAGGATGTCCGCAGTCAAGGCAGTAAATCTTCTACGCCGATTTTATTGTGGGTGCTGATATTTATACTCACTCTAGTCTTTGTGCCCTGGGGTATTAGTAGCTATCGTCATCGAGTTGCCCAACGCCTCGAACAGTCTGTTGCCGTCCGACTAGATGCCGCGCCAGAGCTATCGGTATATCGTTTAGACCCCCAGGTACGGAATGGGAAATTAATTGTCAAGGGTAGAGTTCCCAGCGAATATTTACGCGATCGCGCCACTCAAGTGATTGCAGGAACGGCAGGAGTCGAACAGCTAGAAATCGATAATCGAATTGTTGCCGTTGATGTGCCCCCAGAACCCAGTGTGATCGCCGCTGAAGTCGCCAGACTGACTCGGATATTCAATCAGCATCCGGGGGTAAAAATCGAGACGGCATATAGCTCGTCCAGCTTGGATATTAGAGGATTGGTGGTGAATGACTCCATGCGTCAAACTATCGATGGGGGATTTAGCAGCATACCGGGAATTAAGCGAGTAATCTTTGATTTACAGACCCAGCTACCGAAGGTCAAACAGCGAATATATTTCGCCTCTGGCTCGGCTACGCTAGATTTTGCCGATAATTTTAGTAAGATTAAGGCTGTTAAAGAGCTATTGCAGCAATATCCTTCCCTGAACTTAAGATTAGTCGTTCATAGTGACAATATTGGTTCATTTAAATTGAATCAACAGCTTGGCATTAGGCGCTGTCGAAGCGTAAAAACGGCTCTGGTAGCTAGAGGAATCAAACCAGAACGGTTGATTGGCGACTGCAATTCATTACTCTTAGCCGAAAACAACGATAATGGTCGGGCGGCATGGTTGAGAAGGTATGTCAGCTTTAAACCGTTTTTTCCCACGAACTCTCAATAAGTACTGTATTAATGTCCACAATTACCAAGAAAATTTGTCTACTCGGAGATTTTAATGTCGGTAAAACTAGTCTAGTGCGTCGCTTTATTGAAGATAAGTTCAGCGATCGCTATCTTTCCACAGTGGGGGTGAAAGTATCTCGTAAATCAGTTGAGATTAGAACCGAGCTAGAAATTTCTTGGCTCAATTTTCTGGTGTGGGATTTGGAAGGCAATACCAAATTTAAATCTATTACTCCTAGCTACCTCAAGGGAGCCAGTGGCTCGATTATCGTAGCCGACTTAAGTCGCTCAGACACCTTAAAAAATTTAAATCAGCATCTCAAGCTTTTTTTCGAGATCAACCCCCAAGGCAAGGCGATAATCGCCCTCAATAAAGCTGATCTGATTCCTGCCGAAAAACTAGCCAAGCTTGTCGAAAACTATCAGTCGCGCAACTTCAGCAAAATTTTGGGGATTTATGCAACTTCGGCGAAAACAGGAGAGTTTGTGAACGAGATGTTTCAGTCCCTAGCAGTGGCAATGATGGCTTCGACCTAAATTAAATCAGACCAATACCCTGATCTGCAAACTCGGCTACTGTTTGTGTCGATAGCTCGTGGGTGGTCATTGCCTGCAAGATATTTAAAGGCACGGTCAGACAATCGGCTCCGGCGGCGAGGGTAGCGGCAGCTTCTGGTGGCGATTTTAAACTGGCGGCTAAGATTTTGGTAGGACTATCCTTTAATACTTCTGCCATAGACTGCACCAGTGCTAAACCATCTCCCAATAATCTGGTGGCTCGATTAACGTAGGCGATCGCATATTTGGCTCCAGCTTCTGAAGCGATCGCAGCTTGGGCAGGACTAT
>JBCBIN010000121.1:0-8972 GCA_038524555.1 Cyanobacteria bacterium J06623_7
CTATTAACTCAAACAGTGTGCGATCGCTCTTTACTTATTACTTATTACTCATTCCTAGCCAATCCAGCCGGCACTAAGAATAATCGTCAAGGTCACAAACCCAATGCCCAAACCCCAAGTAATCCGGTTTAAAGCATTTTCCGCGCTTTTAGTACTGGTGAACATTTGAGATTGTCCGCCAATGCCCCCCAGACCATCACCTTTAGGGCTGTGCAACAGAATCAAGACAATTGTAAGAAAGGCGCAAATTGCCCAGACGATCTGTACTACTTGGTATGCGTTCATTATGAAAATTTAACTTTACGATTTAATTTATCTTTGTTAACTATTGTATGCTTTTGCCAGAGGTATATTCAAGTTTTGCTATGGTAAGCGCTAATATCTCATTGGCAATGACTTAAACCTAAGCGAGGGCTTAGCGAGAAATTTTAATCGGCGTGCGATTGGGTTTCGCTTCATATAGCGTCGGCTCAATTAAAGACCGCCCTGTCATTTCTTCCGGCTGGGGAATCTGTAATATTTCCAAAATTGTGGGGGCAACATCTGCCAAGCAGCCATCCTGACGTAGGGGCACATCTGCACCGTGTCCGACAATTTTCCGCGCTTCCCCCTCAATCAAAATAAAGGGTACGGGGTTAGTCGTATGAGCAGTCCAGGGATTGCCGTCGGCGTCGCGCATATATTCAGCGTTACCATGGTCGGCGGTAATAAGCAGAGTTCCCCCAGCCTGGTTGACGGTTTCGATTACTTTACCAAGACAGCGATCTACAGCTTCAATGGCTTCAACAGCCGCCTCTAAATTGCCTGTATGCCCGACCATATCTGGATTAGCATAATTAACCACAATTAGTGAATAAACCCCCTGCTTGGCCGCCTTACATACTGCTTCGGTGACATCATTAGCCGACATTTCTGGAGCGCGATCATAAGTTGCCACCATTGGACTCTGAATCAGTTCGCGATCTTCGCCTTCAAAGGGCATTTCTAAGCCGCCATTAAAGAAATATGTAACGTGGGGATATTTTTCGGTTTCGGCAGTGCGAAACTGGCGTAGTCCTTGATTAGCAATTACTTCCCCTAAGATATTGGTTAAGTTTTGGGGTTTAAACACTACCTCTACCGGAGCATTAGCATCGTACTGGGTAAAGGTAATAAAATTTAAGTCGGCAATTCGGTCGCGCTCGAATCCGTCAAAATTATCGTTAACAAAGGCATAGGTTAGCTGTCTAGCTCGGTCGGGACGGAAATTAAAGAAAATCACTGCATCTTTCGACTCAACGGCTCCCCGGGCAATGCGCGTCGGCAGAATAAACTCGTCGGTAATATCGGAACTGTAAAAATCTTCTAGAACTTTAGTCGCTGAACGAGAATCTATCTTAATATTCTGAGTCATCACCTCATAGGCGAGCTTAATTCGCTCCCAACGGCGATCGCGATCCATAGCGTAGTAACGACCGCTAATAGTGACGATGCGACCGACTCCGATCTGCTCGATTGCCGCCTGAATTTTGTTTAATGCTTTAATTCCTTCAGTGGTGTAGGTGTCCCTACCATCAGTAACTGCATGAATACAAACATTGTCGATTCCTCTAGCTTTGGCTAGCTGCAATAAGCCAATTAAATGCTTGAGATGAGAATGCACTCCTCCTTCCGAGCAAAGTCCGACTAGATGTAGTTTACCTCCAGAGGCTTTGAGCTTGGCACAGGCATTGACCAGCACCTGATTATCTAAAATTGAGCCATCTTCAACGGCATCAGAAATCCGTACCAACTCTTGAGGAACAACCCGACCCGCACCTAAATTTAAATGTCCGACCTCTGAATTGCCCATTTGACCGTTGGGTAACCCGACTGCTTTCCCCGAAGTATCGATCAGCGTGTTGGGATACGCATGCTGCAAGCTGGTAAATATGGGGGTTTTAGCCGTAGCAATAGCATTAGCTTCTGTTGATTCGCAATGACCCCAGCCATCTAAGATAGCTAGCACCACCGGGGATACAGGCGCTTGAACCATAATTGTTACCCTATAATAATCATTGGCACATTGATAATAGCATCGCGAACTGCTTTAGTTCGACTGTATTTCTCCTTAACTAGCGATTATTGCTATTGTCTAATCGTTAGATTTGTTTGCATCTTGTTGAATTTGAACTGTTGAGCTTTTGCTCTCTCTCGGCAATAATTTTATCTATGTCTGGTCTTCCGGTAATTTTTAATCGCCAGTCAGCCCAAATACCATAAAGCCAGTCCGCTATCACCCCAAACACTGGGACTTTAGTAATAGCGTAAATCCAGCCCATACCCAAGTATTCATAAACTTGTCTGAACACTTCGACATTTTTGATTATAGTCCCATCGGGCAAAACTGCATGAATTACTCCCATCGCGGTGACAAAATCTACCCCTCCATTGGCTTGGGGGTCGTAGTTGGGATCGGCAATATCGACAAATTTAACGATTCCTCGACCGGCATCTTTCTTGGTTAAAAAGTTTACCTCGCGTACACAAAGAGGGCATTCCCCGTCATACAGGAGCTTGATTTTCCACGCTGCTTCGGTTACGGCATAATTCATATTTTCAGTAGTTGAATAGCTGATTGTAGTTTAGTCAAATTGAGAATAGGAATAGAAGTTAAACACCTAAAAACTCGGGAAAGATAGGGTACTGAGGTCAGAAAGGGATGTTTGTTGTGATCGGAGACGATCCTGTTATCCAAGCGAGTAAATATGCCTATGCTTAAGCTTAATATTTTATTTACCTATATTTGAGCTTAAGTGATTAAATCTATCCTTGTCCTAGCCAATTGAAGTGATGCTGTGGCGATCAAAAATATATTCGCTGTAGTCAGCCATGGTATCTACTCCCACGTAACCGAAGAATGCTTCTAAAGCAAACCAGACACTCATTCTAAAAACTAGCTTGCGCCATTTAATTTTCATTAGTCTTTATTTTCAAACAAGCTTTCAACTCTCTGTTACCAAAGTTAACAATAAATGTAACGAAATGCAACATACAAAAAAGCGAGGTAAAGTCTATTCTTTAAGAAGACAAAAATCTCAAAGCATTTTGTTGGTGTTTTCCGGTTTTATTCGGCGATGTTTGTTGCCTCGGGAATGTAGCGGTTGTAGCCAGCGGGGGCAAAAACTGACTTCGCCCAACGCCACCACCATTGAAAATAGGAATGGGGATTGTCGTTGGTGAAATGTTCGGGAGCAATACGCTTGAGTTCGGGCAAGTAGACCCACGGTACGCTAGGAAAAGTGTGATGTTCGTCGTGATAGCCAGTGTTGAACAGAAAAATATTTGTCCAGCTATAGGTGGAAAAAGTCTTGCCCTGATGATAAATATGATGTTCAGCAATAGACTGACCGCGAAAAGTTATGCCCCAGTTGCTCGCCATGAGAGTTAGACTCCAGAAAAGATATAGGGCTGCCTGGAGTGAAATTGCCAGATATGCCACGGCATAAAGAGTTAGGCTGGTCAAAATCAGTAGCAGACTAAATTTGCGGGAGATAGGAGCAGATTTTATCTGTCGTTTATCGGGCTTAACTAGAAGAGAAATGGCGACATCGGTGATAATTATGCCCCCGGGTAGCAGATGTAATAAACTTTCCGCCAAGCGCCAAAATAAGTGCCGGTCGGTAAACTGGGCTCGACAGCGATCCCAAAGCTCGTGGTCGTATTGATAATCATTGAGTTGAAGATGATGGGTCTTGCCGTGAACGCTTATATAGGTTAGAGATTCACCGAAGGGAAGAGAACCGCAGACGATTAGCAACAGGGCGAGTTGCGAACCCAACTTCGACCTAAAAATTAGATTATGAGCTGCTTCATGGACGAACACTCCTAAAGCATGAAGCATAAACTGCCCCAGGCAAAAAGCGATCGCGCCGACGGCGTACCAAGGCAAATCTTTAACTAGCCAGGCGATAAGCCACTGTAAAGCAACTAAACAGACGATCGGCAGAATCGATAGGGGATAGTGACCAAAATATTGCCTTATTTCGGGATATTGAGCCAAAATTTGGCGACTGCGTTCGGTATGCCACTGGCTATCGATAGACATAGAAAGGAACAGAAAATATGGGAAATTAAGTTTCTACTTATCCTATGCCAGAGTTATCGGGATCTCCAACTGGCGATCGCTAATTTTCAATCAAACAATTAAATCGATCACCGAAAAAATGTATCTAGGTCGATAAATCGGTTCAGTATGGCGGTAATGAGCTGGCGAGATTATTCTGCTGTATCTGTATCTGTATCTGTATCTGTATCTGTATCTGTATCTGTATCTTTATCTGTATTAGTTTCTTCTGCTGTTTGGCTATCAGAATCAGAATCCGTTGCCGGGGTTTCAGCGGTAGAAGGTTCCGCAGTTGGCTCTTGCACCTCGCTAGTAGCGGCTGGCGCTTGAATATTTTCTTGACTATTTTGTGGTGGGGCTGCGTCTGAATCGGGGCGTTGCGCTTTTTCCCATCGTGATTCTGCATCTGCCATAACCACATCTAGCTTTTCAATATTCTCGCCGGGGTAAGATTCTAGCGCCTTAATCGAGAGAGACATGCGGTTTTGATGCTCGTCAATTTGCTTGATCGCGACTTTAATCTGCTGTCCGACTTCAAAGAGGTTGTTAAGAGACTCGACTCTCGCGCCACTAATTTCCTTAATATGTAACAAACCCGTTGCGCCATCTAAATCGACAAACACACCGTAGGGCTTGATGTTGACCACCTTACCCGGCATCAGGGTGCCCTCTTCAATTCGATTCATCGCTACTGCCCGCATAGCGTCTCGCTGGGAAAGTACCAGCTTACGATTTTCTTGATTGACCTCTAAGAAAGTAGCGGTTAGCAGTTGTCCGACAAGGGAATCCAAATTATCGCGCTGTTGCAGATGCGATCGCGGGATGAAGGCTCTTAGACCAGAAACCTCACCCATTACGCCACCTTTATTCACCCCAGTTACCCGTAATTGAGTCGATTTACCCGACTTCGCCATCTCCTTGATATCCGCCCAAGCTTCATCGAGAGCGAGCTGACGCAGAGATAAAGTTACCTGTCCATCGGCATCCTGTTCGCGAATAATTAAAAATTCTTTAGTTTCGCCAACCGGTAATATTGCGGCTAAATCATTCACAAAGCCTAAAGCGGCTTCATTGGTAGGCACAAAAGCCGGAGACTTACCGCCAATATCTATATACGCACCATCAGAGGTGATCTGAACGACTGTTCCCTCTATTTTTTGACCTCTCGTAAACTCATAGTCATATTCCTGTAGCGCATTCTCAAAATCTTCCATTGAGAAAGCCTGAGATGAGTTGGGAACGGAGGTTGAATCAGACATGATGTTATATATGGTGAATATTAATGACCTTGGTAAGTAGCATTGCGCTGACTCACAACTTTTGGCTAAACAAGTCTAGCACTTTTTTCCAGGCATCTTGAGCCGCATCAGGATTATAGCTTTTAGGGCGGCGCTCGCACATAAATCCATGAGTTGCTCCCTCATAACGCCACACTTGGTGGTCGATATTATGCTTGATTAACTCCTGCTCGATTTGTTCAGTTTGCTCGTTGGGAATTAGAGGGTCGGCAGTGCCGAAAAAAGCATAGAGTGTACCAGAAATGTCTTTTGTGCGGGTAAGAGTCGGCTCATTTTCTCCCGGACACCAGGTGGCAATCTGAGCGCCATAAAACGATGCCGTAGCCGTAACATCAGCTAGAGTACTAGCGAGATAAACTACGTGACCGCCAAAACAAAAGCCAACGGTACCCACTCCCGACTGCTTTACCTGAGGTTGGCTATAAAGATAGGCAATACAGGCTTGCAGATCCCCTAACAACTCTGCTGCTTGAGTTTGCACCTTATATTTACGACCTTCGCTGACCTCATCGTCAGAATAGCCTACGGCAAACCCCGGCGCTTGACGCTGATAGATTGCTGGTGCGATCGCCATATAGCCTTCTTGGGCTACTCTCTCGGTTATCGACTGAATATGCTCGTTAACACCAAAAATTTCCTGAATGACAACAACACCTGGATAAATTCCTGCTAGTGCTGGCATGGCGACATAGGCATCAATTTCTATGCCATCACTCTCTACTTTGACCCACTGACTAACTACTTCCAACTTAGTTACTGTTGACTGTTGACTTCTTACGAAGTTTACTCAACGGGGGGAACTCCCGCAACGTAACTTCGCGCTGTTGACTGTTAAAGAACTCCCTTAGAACTGGGAATAGTTCCTGCCCGCCGGGGATCAATTTCGGTTGCCATTCGCATGGCGCGAGCAAAAGCCTTAAAGGTTGCTTCAATAATATGGTGCGAATTAATGCCGTCCATCTGGCGAATATGCAAAGTCATTTGCGAGTGATTGATTACCGCTACAAAAAATTCTCTGACTAATTGAGTGTCGTAGGTGCCGACTCTCTGGGTAGGAATCTCTAAACCATAGCTAAGATGGGGTCTGCCGGAAAAATCTAGCGCAACCTGTACCAGAGCTTCATCTAGAGGGGCGATAAAATGACCAAAACGAACAATGCCTTTGCGATCGCCTAAAGCCTGAGCTAACGCCATACCAAGGGTAATGCCCACATCTTCGTTAGTATGGTGGTCGTCGATTTCAATATCGCCTACGGCTTTAACCTCTAGATCGAACATGCCATGGGAAGAAATTTGGTGCAGCATGTGATCTAAGAAAGGAATGCCCGTATCGGCATGACACTGACCAGTACCATCAATATTTATGGCTACTCGCACGTCTGTTTCTCCCGTCTTGCGGGTGACGGACGCAGTTCTGGTGGTTGAGTGCTCTAGGTTATTAGAAATAGGGCGATCGCTTATTTGCATAGTATTTACATCTAGCTCAATCTACAAATTTATTTTAACTAAGTGGCTCATAGCTAATAGCTCGTTCTTAGCCATTTACATCCCCATGATCTCATATCCGGAATCAACGTAGATTACCTGTCCGGTGATGCCGCTAGAGAGGTCGCTACTTAAAAAGGCGGCAGTATTACCTACTTCTGTTTGGGTCACTGTACGACGTAGGGGTGCCGTCTCTTCAACGTGGCGAATCATGTCTAAAATTCCTCCCACTGCGGAAGAAGCTAGAGTCCGAATGGGCCCTGCGGAAATGGCATTGACTCGAATATTATCCTGACCCAATTCTGCTGCCAGATAGCGTACGCTCATTTCTAGGGCAGATTTCGCTACCCCCATGACGTTGTAGTTGGGAATAACTTTGACACCGCCTAGATAAGAAAGAGTAATAATGCTGCCGCCTTCAGTCATGAGAGGCTTGGCTCGACCCGCCAAACAGTTCAAAGAGAAACTACTAATATCTAGAGCTTTGGCAAAACCTGCTCTGGAAGTAGCCGAAAAATTGCCAGTTAAGTCTTCTCGATCAGCAAATGCCAGACAGTGAACCAAAATATCGAGCTTGCCCCATTTTTCCTTGATGGTATCGAACATGGAATCTAGTAGCTCATCGTTTTGAACATCGCAGGGCACAATAATGCTAGGATTTAGCGGCTCGACTAACTCAGTAACTTTCTTCTCAAAGCGCCCTCGTTCGTCTGGCAGATAGTTAACTCCGATGTTTGCACCAGCCTGATGTAGCTGTTGGGCGATGCCCCAAGCAATCGAACGATTGTTAGCAATGCCCGTAATGAAAGCATTTTTTCCTGTTAAATCTAGCACGTTTTTTTTCCATTGTTAGCTGCAATAATCTATCCTACAACTGCCAGGGGTCTAGTCGTATGGCAAATTGTGGCAGGTTGCGAATTTTTTGCCGCACTGCTCCTATTTGGCAAAGGTGGAAAATTATCTTTAGTTGAGTCTAAAAGCTGTAATTTAGAGGACAATAAGATAAAAGTGCGGCTAATTTACTAAAAATTGCTTAGTAATTGTCAATAATAGGAAAAAAGTAACAGCTGTAAGGTGAAAATATCAATTATTTGAGCTAATGCAGTATCTCGTAATTAAACCTGGGTATGAGGTATAGAGCTATATGAAACTTCCCCTAACGCAAGAACAGCCCCTAGCATCAGTCTTTCGCAAACTTGGTCGTGGTTCTTTTCCTCCTGTAGTGGAGAATTTTGAACGGGGCAAGACCATATTTTTTCCTGGAGACCCAGCGGAAAGGGTTTATTTCTTGTTAAAGGGAGCAGTCAAGCTATCCCGAGTTTATGAAGCCGGAGAAGAAATTACCGTAGCTTTATTGCGGGAAAATACCGTATTTGGCGTCTTGTCTCTGATTACTGGTCAGAAAAGCGATCGCTTTTATCATGCCGTTGCCTTCACTCCAGTAGAGTTACTATCTGCCCCCATCGAACAGGTGGAAAAAGCCCTCCAGGAAAATCCCGAGCTGTCTCTGCTGATGCTACGAGGTCTATCTTCACGTATTTTGCAGACAGAAATGATGATTGAAACCCTGGCACATCGAGATATGGGTTCGCGTCTGGTTAGCTTTTTGCTGATTCTCTGTCGTGATTTTGGTGCCCCTACCAGTGAGGGAATTAAAATCGATCTTAAACTGTCTCATCAGGCGATCGCCGAAGCAATTGGCTCGACTCGGGTAACGGTAACGCGACTTCTGGGGGATTTGCGCGAAAAACAGCTAGTCTCAATTCACAAAAAGAAAATTACGGTACACAATCCGGTAGCATTAAGCCAACAATTTGCTTAAAATAGATGGGCTTGATGAGCTAGAGTAATTAGTCTAGTAATATTGCTGGTAATTTGATAATTAGCGGCAGCTTGTCCAAGCTTATTTTTGGACTAAATTATTCAAGTAGGTTCCATGACTAGCGGTTGGATTCTCATTGCAGCAATTTTTCTTCTAGGTGGCATTGTTGCAGTATTTGGCGATCGTGTGGGCAGCAAAATTGGGAAAGCTCGATTAAGGCTATTTAATCTCCGTCCTCGCCAGACAGCGATGATTATTACCTGGATTACGGGAATGCTCATTT
>JBCBIN010000122.1:0-8969 GCA_038524555.1 Cyanobacteria bacterium J06623_7
CAATACTATTTTCAACTAGAGCCCAAGCCAGTTCTATCTCTTCGATTTTATCCTGCTGTAGCCCAACCAAAACATCTTCTAACTTATGAGCGAGCTGCTGTAGGCTAGTTAAGCTGGCTAATCCAGCACCTCCTTTCAAGGAGTGAGCCGCCCGTAACAAAGCGGTAAAATCGGGTTGGGCACGGTTGGCGATGCCGGAAACCAACATTTCAATATATTCCGGAGCATCTTCGTCTAAAAAACACTGTCGTGCCTCGGCGGTGATAGCAGCAAGAATGGCTGGATCTAATTGAGAACTCATATTTGATGGGGTTGCTTCAACAAATTTTATGGCTTGATATTAGTAGCCGATTTTCCGCTGGCGGTAATCGTACTCGCTGCGATCGCATTGCCCAGGTTAGGGTCTATACCTATGGGCGTCCCTACCCGGAGGGGAACAGTACTATTCTGCTTCGAGCTTGAACTGAGAAATCGAAGACTGGAGGTTTTCGGCTTCAGATACCAGAGTTTGGAGCGACTGCACCACGTTTTCGGCTTCGGTTGAGTTAATTTTAGCGATCGTCGCAATACCGCTAATTTTTTGGTTGACTACGATTGAAGTATTACTCTGGTCGGTTGTACTCGTCGAAATATATTTGAGATATTCATCAATCTGTTTGCTGGTGTCTGCCAGGCTGCGAAGATTGAGCTTAGTCATATGGACTAGTTCGCTACCGTTAACCACTTCTGATGTACTGGTTTCCATCCCCTGAAGTACAGAAGTTGTATCTTGCTGAATCGTATTAACCAACTGTTGAATATCTTTGGTCGCGTCTGTAGTTCTGTCTGCTAGACGGCGTACTTCTTCGGCTACAATTCTAAATCCTTCACCATGCTCTCCCGCTCTGGCGGCTTCAACCGAAGCGTTAAAGGCCAAAAGGTTGGTTTTTTCCGAAATACCGGAGATAATTTCGACAATTTGTGCGATTTCTTGGGAAGATTCGGCAAGCTGCTTTACTTTTTTGGCGGTGTTGGCTACGGTATCGCGAATTTTTTCAATACTGTTAACCGTCGCATCCATGGCTAAATCCCCCTCTTTAGCTTGAATCGAGCCATTACGAGCGATTTTCGCCGCTTCTTGCGCATAGTTAGCCACCGTAGTCACCGACTGATTAATTTCATCGATACTGCTGAGTGCCTGATTAATTTCTTGAGTTTGCTCGACTGCCGATACCGATAGTTGGCGTACCGAGTTTTCTCCCTCCAGAGATAGCTGACCAACTTCCGTCGATACTAACTGTACTTCTTTTAACAGTTCTCGCAACTTTCTCATCGTGGTGTTAAACGCATCGGCAATAGAACCAATTGCCCCGTCAGTCATTTGAGCCTTAACTGTCAGGTCTCCTTTCTGTGCGCCTTCAACATCCAACAATAGAGCCATTACACCCTGCTGCAGGGCTTCTTTTTCTCGACGCTGCTGGCTAGTTTCTGCCTCTTGACTCAGCAACAAGTCTTGAAGCTGCGCTGCCATACGATTGATATTGGTACTGAGAGCTGCCAGCTCATCTTCCCCTTTAATGTTGAGCTTAATGTCTAAATCTCCCTGACCGATTTTATCTACCGCTTCGGCTGCACTCAGGATCGGTCGAGTGGCGCGATCAGCAATTAGCTGCGATAGAGCTGCCACAATTAGTCCGGCAACAATTGTACCGATAACAAATACTTGAAGGAGTTGTCTTTGAGCAATTAAAGCAGTTTCATTATCGACTGTAATTAAAGTACTCCAGCCAAGATGGGTAATCTTCTTGAGATAATCATTATCTATTTCGTCAATGCTAGATAAATAGCCTACTTCTTCTCGACCTTTGAAGACAAATTTACGCTCTTTAGCTTTTTTTTGCCGACCTATTGCCGATGGTTTGAGACTGTTGATACGGTGTTTAATTTCTGCTTGTAGTTCGGTTTGAAAATCGAAGAGGCTAGGAAGTTGGGATTGGTCTTTTACCGCCTGTACTAACTGTGCCAGATTTTGTTCGTTGGAAGTTGAGAAAACCTGCCCTCTAGCATCTATTAAATAAGCATCATGAGATTCTCCCGCAAAAATAAGATTTTGAATATTAGTTACGGGGATTCTAGCTCTAATTACTCCTACCGTTTCGCCTGTTTTGGTATCTTTAATGCGAGACGCAACATAAACTGCAAAAATTCCCGAACTGCTGGAAAAACGCGGCTGACCGACAAATGGCTTGCCTGTTTTGAGCGCTTCTCTAAAATAGGGTTTACTTTTATGATTGCTAGTCGGCTCGCCTGTATCGTTGACCAGCAAATTTCCTTTGATATCGAATACCGCGATACTGTTATACATGGGATATGCTTTGAGTATCTTGGCTAAAATGTCTTGCTTTTGCTGAATTGTGGTACTTTTTCGGAGATCGTAATCAGCAATAATTGGTATGTGCGACATCGCCTCAATATCAGCAAGACGATCTCGCATAAACAGAGCAACCTCTTTGATGGTTTCGTGGGATTTTGTCTGTTCGGTATTGTTCGTTTGTCGAGCAATAGTTTTATTGGCCAGAGTATAGGCTACGGTGCTAATACCAATACTTGAGGTCAGGGCGATACTCGTTAAAATGATGCTAGTTTTTGATTTAATACTCAGCTTCGACCAAAAAAAGCCAGATTTGCTTGTGGAGGACGTTTCTGGAGTAGATATTTGGGCTGGCGTTTTCGCTAAATTATCTAGTGCCTGTTGAGCGACATTACCATAGTTGCCGCCCCGATCTAGCTCTAAAATTTCTCGATACAGAGCGATCGCCCGTTCGGTTTCTCCCGTACTTTCTAAAGTGTTAGCTTCGACTATTTTGCTAACAATATCATCAGTTCGATCAGACATAATATTTATTCCTAATAATTCAAGATATACAATTAAATTTAGGCTGATATTAGCGTTGACTCTTGGCTGAGGCGCTGTAACAAGGCCTCTGAATCAATAATGTTAATTGTTTGCTCATCTACCCGAGCCGCAGTAGAACAACTCTGACGTAGTTGAGAGGAAATTTCGGGAGATGGGGGAGAAAAACTTGCCGGATTTATGGATGCAATACCTTTTAGTTGACCGACAGTAACTGCAACCTGTTTATTACCGCTGGAAAGCTTATTTTTGACTACTACTACCGTTAATTTTGCCGGTTGCTTTTGATGCTTTTTATCTAAGTTAAAGAAGCGATCGCTGTCCAAAATCCAGAGCAAAGAACCCTTAAAGTTAACCACTCCATACCAAAAGTCTGGCACTCCAGGGACGCTACAAACGGTCTGTGTTTCAAATTGAGCCACCGTACTCATGTCATTCAAGGAAAACCCTAAAGTAATTTGAGATGCTAGCTCGATAGTAAAATATTCCTCGTTAATCACCATAAAACCTAAAATCAGACTACAGTAATGTAATTATTGATTGCAGCAACTATAAATTATTTATTAAACACTAGTAGATTATAAATAGGTTAAAATTAATCATCAACAATAAAAACAAATTTATTAAAAACAATCGAATAAATCTACAGATAAATTGTCAAAAATACAGTATTTAAGCTAGCCAAGCAAAACAATATTGTTCCTTGCTAATAGACAAGAAAAAATATTTTTATGATTTAATTACATCAATTTATAGATGTTGCCCTCAGGTCAATAAATACTAGTTAATAAATTCCGTGACCTTATCAACTAAATTTTGCGGTACGTAGGGTTTAGTAATGTACTCATTGCCTCCCTGGCGCATGGCCCAAAAGCGATCAAATTCTTCTGCTTTAGAGCTACAAAACAAAATAGGAATATCTTTCCAGTTGTCGTGTTCTCTAATTTTGCGGCATAGGTCTAAACCACTCTCTCCTGGCATCACAATATCTAGTAAGATTAAGTTAGGAGCGGGATTATTACTAAGCCATTCCCAAGCTGATTCGGCGGAATCTGCTACTGCCACTTCAAAACCAGCATGAGACAATAAGGCAGAACTCATTTGTCGCTCGGCATGAGTATCTTCAACAATCAGGATCTTTTTCATCAGAATCAGTTACTTTGGGTAAGTTATGTTGGAATCAATAATTTGGTTGGTACTATAATTCCCAAACAAGGCGTGAAAATACCATTAGGCATTTATTTTGGTACTTATGTTTTGTCTCCTTTTTGGAGAAGTAAAGCATTCCCTCTAGTTCGTTTCAACTAGCTTTTGAGTCTCCGCTACTGCTGATTTTTCTAATGCCTTAGCAAGGGTGATTAGCTTATTCGGATCGCAAGGTTTAGTTAAATAGTCCGTTGCTCCAACTATCTTGGCTCTTACTCGGTCGATCATGCCATCTCTGCCGGTGAGCATAACTATGGGAACATCTTTAAATCGCTGTGATTTTCTGAGTAAGCTACATAGGTCATAACCATTAAGCTTCGGCATATTAATGTCCATGAAAATCACTGCCGGCTGATGTTGAGATAATTTTTTCAGAGCTAGGGTAGGGTCGAGAATACTCAACACCCGATAGCCACCTGTTTCTAAAGTCATTCTGACCTGCTTTTGTACGGTCTTACTATCGTCGATACAGACTACTAAAGTGGTCGAGTTAGTTGTATGCCCTGTTGCGGTATTATTACCCCCTGCGGTTGGGGGAGAACTAGATGCTTTATTTTCTTTGAGCTGCTGCTTAAGACGAGTCTCTTCTTGCGTAAGTTCTTTAAAAGGCGAGAGATCGATAAGGGTTTCGGTAATAGACTGTTGTAAATGCTTGGCAATAAATAGAGTATCGACGTTAGTTTTTGTCGCAATTTGATACAGACTGTTTTTGGCAACAAACAAACTGACAAAGGCAGAAAGTTTTTGGTTCTCAGCGATCGTCTGAAGCTCGGGAGTAGTGTATTTTGGTTTCCAAATTTGATAGAACTTCAGCGCGTTTTTCTGTTCAAGATATAGACGACTGAAGGGAGAAGAAATGTATTTTCTAATGTACCGGTTGAGCTTAACCTGCTCTTCAAGCTTAGCCAGTAGCTGTTCTAAACTAAAGCCAATCAGCGCATTTTTAATTCTTCTGGCAGGAACGAGTTGAATATCAGTTTTTTCGATACCCAAAACGTTAATTAGACCCTCACGACAGAATCGGAACAAATACTTTTTTACTTCAGATTCAGCAAGTTGTTGATTGGCTAAGGCTTGAGATAGCTGAGTATATTCGGGATCGTCTTGGCCTTCAATTTGAGGGCAGTCAGAATTTAATTTAAACTTCTGCCATAAATACTCTAATCTTTCCTGTTGTCCTAATGAAGTGCTGATATATTGAATCTTTCCTTCCAGCAGATAAACATTCCAACTAATCGAAGGATCTTGCGGTTCTTCGATCTCGATGCAGCCAGACCATGCCGATCTGGATTTTGCCTTGAGAACCTGCAATGGACTCTGGAGATTATTGTTCATGATGTTGCTGAAAGTTTATCAAGGGAATGCAAAAAAAATAAATAGCGCGCAATTATAGAGCTTTATGACACTTTTTTATATAGTTCCCAAAAGCCTAAATAAAATTTCAGATTTATCTGGGCTGAGTTTTCGACTAAAGTTGATATTTCCTCTCAAAAATAGATGATATGGGTTTAATTATTGCAGGCGATCGCTCTGGAGTAGGCAAAACGACGATTACGCTGGCAATTTTGGCCTATCTCGCCCGGAAAAGCAGCCTAGTTCAGTCGTTTAAGGTCGGGCCAGACTATATCGACCCGATGTTTCATACCGCCGTTACTGGGCTATCTTGTCGCAATCTTGACCCAGTATTAACTTCTACGAGCTATGTCAAAGAATGTTTTGAGTTGCATGCTCGCTCCGCCGAATGGACGGTCGTTGAAGGGGTCATGGGCTTGTTTGACGGTATCTATTGCCTAGATCGCCCGCAAGCTCTCAACGATTATGGCAGCACTGCCCACATTGCCAGAATCCTCAATCTCCCGGTAGTTTTAGTTCTCGATTGCTCTAGATTATCTACCTCGATCGCGGCAATTGCTTCGGGTTACGCAAATCTAGATCCGCAGGTGAAGGTGGTGGGGGTAATTCTCAATCAGGTAGCAAGCGATCGCCATTTGGAACTATTGCAAGCTGCTTTAGCCAGCATTAATATGGCAATTTTGGGGGTTTTGAGGCGTCAGAAGTCGGCCATACTTCCCGACCGACACTTAGGTTTAATTCCCTGTGCCGAATTAACTAATCTAAGTGAAGTGTTTGCGCGTTTGGCAGGCTTGGCCCAGACATCATTGGACTGGAATAAGCTATTGCCCCTAATTAGAGAGAAAAATACAAATCCGAGGGTTCCCAATCTAGCCCCACTAGTTATCGATAACCGACCCCTAGTCAGAATTGCCGTTGCCAAAGATAAAGCATTTAGCTTTTATTATCAAGATAATCTTGACCTGTTAGCTAAATTTGGTGCTGAGTTAATCTTTTGGAGTCCGTTAGAAGATAATGACCTGCCAGACCGGATCGACGGACTATACTTGGGCGGCGGTTTCCCTGAAGTATTTGCTTCACAGCTAGGAGCTAACCAGAATATTTTGAGTCAAATCAAGCAAATTATTACTGCGGGCATGCCGACTTATGCAGAATGTGGTGGTTTAATGTATCTCTGTCAAACATTAATTGATTTACAGGGTATAGCTACACCGCTGGTGGGAGTTCTGCCCACAACCGTGACGATGAAAGCCAAATTAACTCTTGGTTATCGACAAGCGATCGCCCGAAAGGACAGCCTCCTAGTTGCGGCCCAACAAAATGCGATCGGACACGAATTTCACCATTCACAACAGCTAGCTGATGCCACCTCTCCTCAATGGCAGCTTACAGGAGTCCATCAATCTAGCAAGACAACCCGAGAAGGCTGGAATGTTTACCAAGTTCATGCCTCTTATCTACACCTCCACTGGGGTAGCAGTCCGTCAATTCCTCAACGTTTGGTCGAATATTGTCGAAACTATAAAACTCAGCTATATTGATAAATAGATACACGGTACTCAGTACTTAGTGTCAGAATTGTCCTTTAGGGAAGCAGGAGGTGATGCCCATGACAGAACATAGTAGTAACATGGGTCTTCTAGTTGATGATAGCCAGCTGCGTGCTGGGGCTGTTCTCTAACAGTCACATCTTTAGTTTCTTCGGAAACAGCTAGGTAGACATTGTTGGAGTTCCTTCCAGCAGTTAGGTTTCGACTAAGAGACCCTCTAGACCGCCCTCATAAGTTGTAACTCTGTTATTTACTTGTGGGGGCGGATAGTTTTTTGGCACCATCTTGCTATTCAAGCGAGCCATCCTCTTCATTAATGGCGGTTTAATAGCCAAATCTCAACCGGAACTTTTTAGTAAACCAAAGAACGAATGTAAAGATAGGAAAACTTAGCCATAAATTATTGGACTGCACCGCTAAAAAAACAGCACAATAAACAGTACAGACCTTTACCTGTCCTGGAAAGATGAAAATTGCGCAGAATGTCACCGAGCTAGTAGGAAAAACTCCTTTAGTACAGTTAAATCGTATTCCTCAAGCATCAGGATGTGTGGCGACTATCTTAGTCAAGCTAGAGGGAATGAACCCCGCTGCTTCAGTTAAAGACCGTATTGGCGTCAACATGATTAACGCTGCTGAAGCGAAAGGAGCAATCACTCCAGGTAAAACAATTTTGGTCGAGCCGACATCGGGTAATACAGGAATTGCGCTGGCAATGGCAGCCGCAGCCAAGGGATATAAACTAATTCTGACTATGCCTGAAACCATGAGTAAAGAGCGACGAGCAATGCTCAAAGCCTATGGTGCCCAGTTAGAGTTGACCCCCGGTAGTGAGGGGATGGGGGGTTGTATCAGAAAAGCACAGGAAATTAGCGATAGTCTGCCCGATGCTTATATACTTCAACAGTTTAATAATCCGGCTAATCCCGAAATTCACAAAAGCACTACCGCCGAAGAGATTTGGGCAGATACGGAAGGCAAGGTAGATCTAATTGTCGCTGGAGTCGGTACCGGGGGCACAATTACCGGTACCAGCGAAGTACTCAAACGGTATAAGCCAGAATTAGCAGCGATCGCCGTCGAACCAGTGGGTAGTCCGGTGCTGTCGGGCGGTCAACCCGGTTCCCATAAGATACAAGGCATTGGTGCGGGTTTTATTCCCGAAGTCTTAAAAGTAGATTTGATTGATGAGGTAGTAACCGTCACAGATGATGAAGCCATTGAGTTTGGTCGTCGTCTGGCTCGGGAAGAAGGGTTGCTGTCGGGAATTTCTACCGGCGCTGCTTTAGCTGCAGCAGTAAAGGTAGGGCAGAGACCAGAAAATAAAGGCAAGCTCATCGTCATGATTCAACCTAGCTTTGGGGAACGCTATCTGAGTACTCCATTGTTTGCCGATTTAGCCGAACCTGTATTTAATTAGTTAACTATAATGGCTACTAGTTCTCTCGCTCTTTTTATAGTTAAAATTCAACCTGTTCCCATCAATGTTGAGTCGTGAATCATTATCAAGTTCTTCAAGTCAATTCCCAAGCCAGCCAGAAAGAAATTAAGCAGTCATATCGTCGGTTAGCCAAACAGTTTCATCCCGATAGCCAACCAGAAGCGCCAAATTGCGATCGCATTGTGGCCCTAAATGCCGCCTATGAAATTTTGGGCAATGTTAAAAGCAGACGTGTCTACGATCGTCAACAGCAGTTAGGACAAACTAGCGATTTTTGGGTCAGCCAACAAACCAGAAATGCGGCGGCGCAAAAGCAATATCAGGCTAAACGAGCCGATACTCCACCAGAAGTTACTTACGAACAGTGGTTGAGAGAAATTTATTTGCCGATTCATCGACTGGTACGACAGATTCTTGAACCATTAGAGCCAGAAATAGATAACTTGTCTGCCAATATGCTTCGCAGGTATCCAAATAGGTTTCAAAATCTGACATCAGTTCGTCATCAAAGGGATCGGCAGACAAG
>JBCBIN010000123.1:0-8858 GCA_038524555.1 Cyanobacteria bacterium J06623_7
GAACTGGCATTTTAGTTCTCTGTTTATACTCTCCTCTACCTCTTTATTCTGTCCTAATCTTTGCTTCGATTGCTATACCTCCGGCAGATAACCCCAACATTGCGGCAGCGATGAGAATTTTGGCCGCAATCGTCGCGCCAACTTATCAAATCAGACCACTGCTATTTCAGCTAACCGCCATCAGACAATTTAAACTGTCGGTAATCCATGGTTTGATGCCAGAAACCCCCCTGGCGTGTGCGCTATATGGAACGGTGATAACCGGTAATTTTGCCGATATTTATCGAGGATACCAGTTGGGTCAGTTAGGAGTTAATTTATTAGCTCGACCGGAGAGCGAACCGGTTAAAACAATTACCCAGCACCTATTTAATAATCTGATTCGTACCTACAAAGATCCAGCCAGAGAGTCTCTAATACCAGCAAAAATGACCGGTTTAACAGGAATGGAAGCAGGAGATTTTGAATATGGCGGCTACTCCCTCAGCGTCTACCTGCATACTTCCTATTTTGCGGGCATCGATTTAGCAACTCTGACGTCGGAACTAAATCTATATATCGAGCTGCTCGAACGAGCAAAACAGGATATTCCCTTAAATCTGACTCGTATTCTCCAGCAAGCAATATTTAATTTACAAGATACTGCTATTAGCTCCCAACTCACGGGGGAATTTTACGATGAATCTCGCCAGTTAGCAGAACTAGATGCCAAAAAAGATGAAGGAACAATTGCCTTTATTTTGACTTATAAACTCAGTCTGAGCTGTCTTGTTGGTGATTTTGCCGCTATGATCGCCTTAATTGATAATGCTCATCGGGTGATTGAAAGTCTTGCAGGTCAGTTCTTGGTGCCGGTCTGCTATTTTTACTGCTGTCTGGGAGAAATTTTTGGTGCCGCAGAAAATGTTCCTTTCAATCGCCAACGCTGGCAACACAGCTTAAATGCTCTTAAACGCTTTGTCGATTATGCTCCCGTCAACTGCCAACACAAACTCGATTTAGTTGAGGCTGCCTATCATGCCCATTGGGGTGATAAATCTGAGGCAATCGACCTCTACGATCGCGCGATCGCTGGAGCGAAAGAAAATCAATTCATTCAGGAAGAAGCCCTGGCAAATGAACTAGCGGCAAAATTTTATCTCGATTGGGGCAAACATAAGGTTGCCGCAGTCTACCTGCAAGAAGCCTATTATTGTTATGCCCAGTGGGGAGCAACGGCGAAAACCGAGTGTCTAGAACAACACTACCCCGAATTACTTCGTCCTATCTTAGAACCCAGAAATTTAGCTTACGACCCCCTACAAACTCTTTCATCTCTATCGGGCTTCACTAATACTAACTATGCCTCAATTAGAGCCAAGCCGACGGTTAACAATAATTTGGATTTAACCAATATTCTCAGATCGGCAAGAACCCTCACAGAGAGCCTAGAGCTAGATGAATTACTCCCACAACTCAGTCAAATTATCCTGCAAAGTTCTGGGGGAGATCGCTTAATTATTGCTTTGAGCGATCGCTTTGACCGCTGGCAGATTAGACTAGTTGCCGATCCGGACGAGATTCAACTTTCTATCGAACCGTTAGAAACAAGTGCCGATAGTCCTACCAAATTAATTAACTATGTCAAAAATACCCAACAGATAGTTTTAGTCGATAACTTAGAAACCGATCTACCGATTATCGATGATTATCTACTCCAAAAAAGCCCCCAAAGTCTGGTGGCATTCCCCCTCAAACATCAAGAAAAAACTATTGGAGTTTTATATTTACACTCTTCCTCTGCCAGCAGCATGTTCGCTCCAGAAAGAATTGTGGTCTTAGAATTTCTCTGCTCTCAAGCAGCGGTTGCCCTGAACAATGCAAGTTTGTATGCCGATGCCAAGCTCAAATCTAAGGCGATCGACTCTTCTATAGACGGCATGGCAATTTTAGAAGATGGTGTTTATCTTTATCTAAACCAACGTCATGTATCTCTGTTTGGTTATGAATTAGATGAATTGATGGGACACTCTTGGACAAAATTATATTCAGCAGCAGAATTAGACCATTTTCAACAGGAAGTATTTCCGAGCTTAGGCAAAACTGGTGCTTGGACTGGAGAAGCCACCGCAACTCGTAAAGACGGCACGACATTTCCCGAAGAACTGAGCTTATTTTTACTGGATGATGGCAAACTAATTTGTGTCTGTCGAGATATTAGTGATCGCAAAGCCGACGAAAAATCTTTAATCAAAAGCGAAAATAAATTTCGCACCTTAGTATCCAACGTTCACGGGGCAGTATATCGCTGTCAAAACGATCTTCATTGGACTATGGACTATATCAGTCCTGTTATCCAAGAATTATCAGGTTATTCCGCCGCAGAATTTATTCAAAATAGCCTGAGAACTTATGCCAGTATTATTCATCCAGAAGATGTTGATTATGTAGAGCGAGAAATATCTGAGGCTATAGCCAAACAAAAATCTTTCACTTTAGAGTATCGTATTGTCCATCGCGACGGAAATATTCGTTGGGTTGATGAAAAAGGCAAAGGTATATATAGTGCCGCTGGCGATCTGCTCCATTTAGAAGGAGTTATTTTTGATATAAGCGATCGCCAAAAGCTCGAACAAGAACTTAAATTAAGCGAAGCACTATCTGCAGCAGCATTCGAACAAGCAGCAGTCGGCATTGTGGAAACCGATCTTCATACTGGCCAATTTACTCGCATTAATAACTATTTTTGTGAAATGATTGGCTATTCACGAGAGAAACTTCAGCAAATGTCGGTGCCAGAATTTACCCACCCTGAAGATATTGCTGGCACCAGAAAACACCTTCAGCAACTCGCCCGAGGAATAATTGAAAATTTTACCGTAGAAAAACGCTATATTCGCCAAGACAGAACTATTTTCTGGTCGGCAACAACGGTTTCTCTAATTAATTTACCAGGTGGGAGAGGACAAAGATGTTTGGCAATCATCAAAGATATTAGCTATCGCAAACAATTTGAAGCCGCTTTACAACTAAGCGAAGCCAAAGCCAAGACAACATTTGAACAAGCAGCGGTAGGTATTGCTGAAATCAATATGGACACTGATTTTTGGATTACGGCCAACAATTATTTTTGCGAAATCACCGGCTATACACAATCAGAATTATTAAAATTAACCGTTCAAGACATAACCTATCCTCAAGATTTTTGGGAATCACGCCAATATATCCAAAAACTCCGTCGCCAAGAAATTTCTAGCTTTACTGTCGAGAAACGCTACATTCGCAAAGATGGCTCAATTTTTTGGGCTGCTACCACCGTTTCTTTGATTGATGTACCTGGAGAAAAAGTACAAAGCTGTCTGAAAATTATCCAAGATATTAGCGATCGCAAACAAGCAGAAACGGAATTAATTAATAAGCAAAACCATCTGGAAGCTTTACTCAACAATATTCCCCATATGGCTTGGATTAAAGATGCTTCGAGTCATTTTATTGGCACTAATCAAGCCTTGGCAGATGCTTATGGTGACTCAATTGAAAATTTAGTCGGCAGCAATGACTATGCCTACATAACCCCAGAAATAGCTGATCTATATACCGCAGATGATCGTTCGGTTATTGCCTCTGGTCAGAGTCGGACGGTAACTGAAAAAATAATCACTCACGAAGGAGAAACCCTCTGGATTGAAACTTCTAAAACTCCTTTTAAAGATGCCAACGGCAACATAGCCGGGACGGTAGGAATTGCGGTAGATATCACCGACTATAAAGCGACTCAGGAACAGCTTTCTCAATCCAAACAACTGCTACAGTTAGTCTTAAACACCATTCCTCAATTAGTTTTTTGGAAAGATCGAGATTCTATCTATCTTGGTTGTAATCAAAGCTTTGCCGAAATTGCGGGGTTAAATTCTCCAGAGGAAATTAGTGGTAAAACAGATTATGATTTACCCTGGAAAACCGAAGAATCAGACTTTTTTGTCGAGTGTGATCGCCACATTATGTCTACGGGACAAGCCGAATTAGGCATCATCGAACCGCAGCTAACCGTAGAAGGCAAGCAAACCTGGGTAGAAACCAATAAATCGCCTCTATTTAATGAATTTGGCGAAGTCATCGGTATATTGGGAACATACCATGATATTACTGTCAAGAAAGAAGCAGAACAAGCTCTCAAACGCATTAACGAAGAATTAGAAACCAGAGTTATCGAACGTACCGCCGATCTTGAGAAAAGCAATGAGGCTTTGGGACTAGCCAAACAAAAAGCAGAAATAGCCAACCAGGCTAAAAGTGTCTTTCTGGCCAACATGAGCCACGAACTACGTACTCCTTTAAATGCCATTCTTGGCTTTACTCAGATTCTGCTACGCGATCGCTCCGTCAACGAAGGACAATTCGCCAAGTTCAATATCATACACCGCAGTGGAGAACATTTACTGGCACTAATTAACGACATTCTTGATATGTCTAAGATTGAAGCCGGGCGCATGAGCCTGAATAAAACTAGTTTTAATACCTGGCAAATGTTGAGCAGCATTAAAGAAATGTTGTCTCTCAAGACTCAACAAAAAGGTCTTGACTTAATCTTTGAACTCGATGCCGCTTTACCTGAATTCATCTGCACCGACGAACAAAAACTTCGCCAGGTAATTATCAATTTATTGAACAACGCGATTAAATTTACCTCAACGGGAGAGGTCTATCTAAGAGTTAAATTCGACCCGCATAATTCTCAAAGTTTACTATTTGAAGTTGAAGATACAGGCAAAGGCATTGCTGAAGACGACCTAAAATGTTTGTTTCAACCATTCGTGCAGACAAAAGCGGACAAACAATTTCAAGAAGGTACTGGACTCGGTTTGGCTATTAGCCGTAAATTCGTGCAGTTGATGGGAGGAGATATTAACGTTCACAGTCAAGTCAACACAGGTTCGATATTTAAATTTGCGATCACCATAGAATTAGCCTTGGCAACAGAAGTTAAGTTCTCTAACCGAGAGCGACAAAAGATTGTCAGTTTAGCTCCCAATCAACCAACCTGCCGTGTTCTAATTGTTGATGATGTTGCCGAAAATAGGATGGTAGTTACAGAATTGCTTAGTCAGATTGGCTTTGAAGTGAGGGAGGCGATTAATGGTTTTGAAGCAATAACTCAGGCTGGTTCTTGGCAACCCGATTTGATTTTGATGGATATGCGGATGCCGATTATGGATGCTTATGAAGCTACCCGCAGGCTTAAGTCTAATCCCTCTACCCAGAAAATCAACGTGATTGCTCTAACGGCATCTAGCTTTGAAGACGAGCGGGCCAAAATTTTTGCTTCCGGTTGTGATGATTTTGTGTCTAAACCTTTTAGAGAAGAGGATTTATTAAATACCCTGGCTCAAAATTTAGCCATAAACTTCGTCTACGAATCCAACTCCTCAGAAGCGCAAGCGAGCAATATATCTGCCTCATCCGGTCTAGACTCGGTTTCCCGTCAGCTACCCGATGATTGGCTACGACGGCTAGAAAGAGCAGTAATTGCCCTAGATGAAAGCACCCTCTATCAGCTGTTAGAAGAAATCAAAGACGAACATGTTTTCCTGGCTAAAGCGATTGAAGACAAGATTAACGATTTTGCGATTGATGAGATTTTGCTCTTATTCAACAGTTAGGTAGAGCTACTTGGATAAAATCTTTTTACTGTTTGCCACCCCAATCTTCTAACAAAGTATAAATTACAGGTACGACTATCAGGCTGAGTAAAGAAGAAGTAATTAAACCACCGATAATTCCTACTGCCATGGGTTGACGTAATTCTGCCCCCGCGCCGTAACCGAAGGCAATGGGAAGCATACCTAAGATAGTGGAGAAGGTAGTCATGACGATCGGACGTAACCTGACGACTCCCGTATTAAGAATTGCCTCTGTACGCTTCATACCAGAGTCGCGTAATTGATTGGCGTAGTCTAATAGCAGGATGGCATTTTTATCGAGTAACCCTAGCAGAAAGATTAAACCAATCAGGGAAATCATGCCAAAGTCGCTCTGGGTAACCAGTAGAGCTAGCATCGCTCCCACTATGGATAGAGGAAGAGATAAACCAATTACCAAGGGTTCTAACCAACGGCGGAAGGGTAAATAAAGAACTGCCAGCATGCAAATTACAGCAAGGGAAAGAGTAACGGCAAATTCGCCTAGTATTTTCTGTGATCGCGCGGAATCTCCTTCTAGATCGAATCTAATTTCAGGAGGTAAGATTTTATTAGCGATCGCCCTAGCTGTTTCTGTTGCGTCACCAATTCCTTGTTCTACGGTTAAATTAGCATTGATGTAGGCAACTCTCTGGCGATCTAAGTGAATTATTTTATCCAAAGGTTCATCTACACCATCGATCCGCACGTCGTTAAATCCTGGTAGATGCTGGATTTCTTGTTGAAAAGCGATCGCGCTAGTTCTCAGTTTAGTTATGTCTTCTCCTTCTAGGGAGACTTTAAAAGAGGGATCTTCTCCTGTCTCGACAAAGGGTATATCTTCAACGCTGATAATTATCTTGGGTATTTGGGGTAACGCTTCTCTTATCTGCGCCTGTACTTGGCTGGTGGTTGCACGGCGATCTCTTTTTAGCTTGATATATATCTGTCCTTTATTGGGTTCGCCTCTAATTCCCGCAATGGTGTAGACAGATTCAATCTGCGGATTATTTAGTACGGCTGTTTCTATTTGCTGTCCGATGGAAAGGGTACGACGTAAGAGGATTTGCTCAGGCGATCGCGCTATATTTTTTAACCAGCTAAAATTATTTGACGTATTTGGGGAGGACGTATCTGTTTTTGCACCTACGGTTGAGGAACTAGCTATTTTTGGGAGGAGGGTAGTATAGACAATTTTGAATTCTCCTCGATCTAATTGCGGCACAAAACCCTGGGGAATTAAGGGAATTAGGACGATTCCGGCAATAAAACTAGCGATCGCCATCCCGATTACCTGCCGACGATGATTTAATGACCATTGCAAGAGATGACGGTAACTTTGGGTTATTTTGCCCTGCTGTATTTTTCTAGTTTTGATATCTTGTCTTGATAGCCAATAAACAGCCAAGACGGGAACTAGAGTTCGTGCCGCTAATAGAGACGTTAAGACGGCTGCGGAGATAGTGATACCAAAGGGACGAAAAAACTGTCCTAATGTACCTGGCATTAAGCCGATGGGTAAAAATACGGCGACGATAGTTAAGGTGGAAATAGAAGCGGTTAAACCAATCTCACGGGTAGCGGAAAAGGCAGCTTCCCGGGGACTTTCTCCGTCTTCGATATGGCGCATAATGTTTTCTATTTCGACGATCGCATCATCGACAATAATGCCAATTGCCAACGCCAACGCTAGCAGAGTTAGAGTCTCGAAATTAAACCCCGCTACCGCCATCACGATACAAGTTCCCAGCAGAGATACGGGAATGGCGATCGCCGTAATTAGAGTTGCTTTAAAATTACGCAGGAAGGGAAATATGACTAATATTGCTAGCGCTACCGCACCTAGTAAGGTTTCAATCGTCGATTTGGTTGCCTCGCGGATATAGCTGGCGGGAGTTTCGGCTAAGGTTATGGTTGTGTCGGTTAAACTCGGCTTTAGTTTGGCGACTTCTTGTTCGACTTGCCTGACTACTTCTAAAGTATTAGCATCCGCCTGTTTAATTACCTGAAAAGCGATCGCCTTCTCGCCATTGAAATGAATTAAGGTATTACTATTAGCCGTGGGAACATCCGCGTTATTTCTATCTAAACTGCCTAAAAGATCGACTCGCTGTACTCCAGATAGCTGTTGCAGAGTCGGAATAATTTCCGTATTGGCGATCGCCTTGAGTTCGGCTAAACTATTCTGCTTACTGGTTAAAACATAGCTAATTGCGCTAGTTTCATTCAGATTAAACGGTATAACTTCAATTTTTGGATTTGCCGCTAAAGGTACTTGTTCTATTTTTGCCTGAATATCCGCAGTCGCATCTTTAATCTCAATATCCGTATCCAACAACAGGCTGATTACCGTTTGCCCCCTATAGGTAGAAGAAAACAGTTGCGCTAATCCCGATGTGTCGGCTAATCTCGCTTCTAAAGGGTTAGTAATTTCAGCTTCTGTCGCCAATATCGAGCTAGTTTCAGCTTGGGCGCGAATTATAACTACAGGGAAGTTAACAGCGGGGAACAAGGCATATTTCAACGAACTAAAAGCCAATATTCCCGCCACGGCGATCGCTAACCAACAGCAGAGGGTCAAACGGGAATATTTAATTGCTAGCTGAGAAAGATTAAACCGTTTTAGCATCTAGGGATTAAACACAAACAACCGTTATTTTGGCATCAAGGAACTTAGTTTTTTATCTTAACGATCAAATACCAAAAACATGACTGAATTAAGTAATTACGAAAATATAAAGGCATATCTACAGGCATACTTAGAAATTGGCTATTTTATGGGTTCAGTATTAGTTGCTTGTCGAGAGGAGGTAATTCTCAAGAAGAGTTATGGCATGGCAAATTGAGAACACAATATTCCGAACCAGCCTCAGACTAAGTTTCGCTTGGCTTCTCTGACTAAAAAATTCACCGCTGCTGTTATTTTGATACTTCAGCAACAAGACTTACTCAATATTCATGACTTAATCGCCACTTATTTACCGGACTATCCAAAAGGGGAAGAGATTACGGTTCATCAATTGCTCAATCATATAGCAGGTATTCCTAACTTTACGACTTTTGCCGATTATCACCAGGTAAAAAAAAGGGCGTTGCTGATTTGAAGTATGAATTGTGAAAGTAGTCTTTTCGTAGCTATCAGCTATCAGCTATCAGCTTTTTAAACATTCACTATAAAGCAAAAACAAAAGAATCATACCT
>JBCBIN010000124.1:0-8804 GCA_038524555.1 Cyanobacteria bacterium J06623_7
AATATCGACGCGCTCCTCTAGACGTACTGAGGGATGTAAATCCACGAGAATTAATGCGAATCCCCGGTATC
The DNA here is from genome assembly GCA_038524555.1 of Cyanobacteria bacterium J06623_7. Classification (GTDB taxonomy): domain Bacteria; phylum Cyanobacteriota; class Cyanobacteriia; order Cyanobacteriales; family Xenococcaceae; genus Waterburya. Next base: position 72 of record JBCBIN010000124.1, read on the forward strand.
GGCCCTGCCAAAGCAGCGACAATCATCGCAGCGGTAGAGTTAGGCAAGCGAACATTTAAGTTTCGACCTCATGAGCGAGTGACGGTAGATAGTCCGGCATCGGCAGCAGCAGTTTTGAGTCAAGATTTAATGTGGCAGAATCAGGAGCGGTTTGCCATCTTGATGCTAGATATTAGAAATTACCTAATTGGCACCAAAATTATAACTATTGGCACGGCAACCGAAACCTTGATTCATCCCCGGGAAATTTTTCGCGAAACGGTGCGTCAAGGAGCAACTAAGCTGATTATTGCTCATAACCATCCCTCAGGTGATCTGGAGCCTTCCCCAGAAGATATTTGCTTAACCGAACAACTGTTGCAGGGCTCACAGTGTTTAGACATTCCCCTACTAGACCATTTGATTTTAGGTAACGGCAATCATCAAAGTCTCAGACAGGGAACAGAACTTTGGGAGCAATACCCTCAGGGAGAGTAGGCTTGGTCTATGATTGCCCTGGTTAATTGACCTATTCTTGAGGCTATTAGTTCGGGGACTGGGAATTGATAAATAGACAAAAAACGAGGAGATATCTATGGTTCTTATCTCCCCCATTGCATTTGCTCGCCAGCTATCCTGCGGTGGCTTTTTCCGAACTTTTAACCTTTACTCCACTATCAATAACCGCTCGACTGTATAGTTCCTCTTCCATGGGCACAAACTCGATTCGGTTGAGCAAAGTCGTGACAAAAGCAAAAAGCAAAAATGGTAGGGATAAAACCAATACAATGCCCACCGTTGCCAGGGCATAAACCTGTCTAGTGCTGCTCCAGAGAGCTAAGGTAGTCGCCAAACTGACAAAAATGACGATCAACCAAATAATAATCTGACCGTAAATATCACCAAATTTTAAAGTGCAAATCATTTTATATTTGTGTAGCGCGTTGTCCATAAATTCTCCTAAGATCGTTTAAAGGTATTTGTGCTGGGATTAAAACTTTCTACAATTATCGCGGAGGTTTTATAAATCGAGCTGAATATTCAACTAAACTTTTCTCCTGCGCAACATCTGTTTACAAAGCTTCTGGAGCAGTAAGTGTATTTACTTAGGGACTTTGGCGATCGCGCCTAAGCAAATCTGTGAAAATTTTTGATTTTTGGCAGTTAACTTCAAGCTTGTAATAGGCTGTAGATTGCAGATAAAAAACCTAGATAAGTGACATCATGGCGGATAGTTCTATTGTTGAAGATCGCGACTATACATTGATTATCGATAAAAGCGGCAGTATGTCGATTAACGATCGCCCTGGGGGCAAAACTCGCTGGGAATCGGCTCAAGAATCTACCCTGGCTTTAGCGAAAGAGTGTGAAAAAATAGACCCTGATGGCATTACGGTATATCTTTTTTCTGGTCGTTTCCGCCGTTACGATAATGTTACCGCCGATAAGGTAATCAAAATATACAATGAAAATGACCCCATGGGACGGACTGATCTGGCTAGTGTTTTAGCAGATGCGGTGAATAATTATTTTGACCGTAAAGCCGCTGGCGAGGCTAAAAAGAACGGCGAAACGATTGTCGTAGTTACCGATGGCGAACCGGATGATTATAAAGCCGTTATGCGGGTAATTATCGATGCTTCGCGACACATAGATCGGGATGAGGAGCTAGGTATTTCTTTAATTCAGGTGGGCACAGATCGTAAAGCAACTCAGTTTCTTAAAGCGCTAGACGATCAGCTAGAGTCGGCGGGGGCTAAATTTGATATTGTCGATACTATTACCATTGATGACATGCAGGGGTTGAGCCTGGCAGAAGTCCTCTTGAATGCTGTCACAGGGTAAATCAGTTAACAGTGACGCGACATAAGGAGTTTCTTGAAACAGTCAATAGTGTTTTAGAAGAAATAGTAAATTGTGTCCCAAACCTAACACTAATGATTGACAAACCATTACGATGTAAGAGTGATGCAATCTTATCCCTTACATTCTCTCAAGAATGGTAGCTGGTTCAAGTTAATTTGTGGCGCTAGCTATCAACATCTTCCGGCGATTCGCAGTTTGGCTTTGAGCTATAGTTTAGCTGGTGCGGACTGTATCGATGTCGCTGCCGATCCTGCCGTAATTGCTGCGGCGAAGGAAGGTATTACCGTCGCCAAAAAACTGAATTCCAATCTCAAGCCATGGCTGATGGTGAGCGTTAATGACGGTGAGGATCCTCATTTTCGTAAGGCAAAGTTTGATGTTACTCAATGTCCGCCAGACTGTCCCCAGCCTTGTGTAGCGGTCTGTCCGGCTGAAGCGATCGCCTTAAGTTCGGGAGGGGTAATTGACAGTCTTTGCTATGGCTGTGGTCGCTGTGAGCCAATTTGCCCCCAGGGTTTGATTGCAACCCATGGCTATCTAGCGAGTTTGAAAGATGTTGTGGGCTGGATCGATGATTTGGGAATAGATGCGATCGAAATTCACACTCAGGTAGGTCACGATGACGAGTTTCGGCTGGTTTGGCAAGAGATTGCCCCGATTGTCAGCAAATTAAAGCTGTTGGCAATTAGCTGTACCGATGCACCCAACGTCATTGAATATTTGCGATCGCTCTACCGCTCTATTAGTCCTCTTCCCTGTCCTCTAATCTGGCAGACGGATGGGCGATCTATGAGTGGCGATATTGGTAAAGGTACAACCCACGCCACAATTTCGTTTGCTCAAAAAGTTTTACAGGCACAGCTACCGGGATATATTCAATTAGCAGGAGGTACCAACGACTATACAGTCAGCAAACTAAAACAAGCAAAAATGCTAGGCAAATTCGATAGTGCTGGAGCCAACTTAGTTTCGGGACTTGCCTACGGCAGCTATGCCCGGGCAATACTATCGCCAACTATCTCGCTATTAGAAACTGCACTGCAAGCAAACTTAGTTACATCAACCTTAAATCGACCGATGAATCAGCTTAATTTAAAGCTCGAACAAAACAGAGAGTTATTAGAGCAAGCAGTAGATACTGCTACCCAACTAGTAAGCCAAATTAAGACGGCTAGTAGTTAATCTTTGTTTAATTGAATCTTAATTTAATCATTTTTTATTAACCGTATATTTTTTCACAATGCAGTCAGATATAGCTTCACATCGGATGGAAGTAACCGATAACCTAGACAAATTACTTACTATTTTTCCCGACTCGATTCGGGCTAAGCTCAACGAACACATTGAGTCCGATAGCGACAACCTAATTGAGGTAGTTCTAGATTTAGGTCGATTGCCCGAAGCCCGTTTCAGCGATCGCGTGGCGTATATTCGCGATGAACCCGTAACGAAAGATGAGATTCAGCACTGTATCGAACGAGTGGGCATGTTCAGCAGTGACAATCGAGCGGGGATAGAAAGAACTCTCCACCGCATTAGCGCCATTCGCAACCGGACTGGCGATATCATTGGCCTGACCTGTCGCATCGGGCGGGCGATATTTGGCACCATCGTTATGATTCGCGATTTGGTGGAAACGGGACAGTCGATTCTGCTGTTGGGTCGCCCTGGGGTGGGTAAAACTACTGCCCTGCGAGAAATTGCCCGGGTGTTAGCCGATGACCTCGAAAAACGCGTGGTTATTATCGATACCTCTAACGAAATAGCCGGAGATGGCGATGTGCCCCACCCAGCTATTGGTCGCGCACGGCGGATGCAGGTTGCCCGTCCCGAACTTCAGCATCAGGTGATGATTGAGGCGGTAGAAAACCATATGCCCGAGGTCATTGTCATCGATGAGATTGGCACGGAATTAGAGGCTTTAGCCGCCAGAACAATTGCCGAACGCGGGGTACAGCTAGTTGGTACGGCACACGGTAATACGGTCGAGAACCTAATTAAAAACCCGACCCTCTCAGATTTAGTGGGGGGAATTCAAAGCGTGACCCTGGGTGATGATGAAGCTCGCCGTAGAAGAACTCAGAAGACCGTTTTAGAGCGGAAAGCACCCCCTACTTTTGCGATCGCTGTGGAGATGTTAGAACGGCAGCGCTGGGTCGTACACGATGATGTTTCTGCCACGATTGACACCCTACTGCGGGGTATCGAGCCTCCCGCTCAGGTGCGAACCGTCGATGATAGCGGCGAAGTTACCATCATTCATGAGGAATCCAAGTCGCCTTTTAAACCTCTGCCATCGCGCAACGGTAGTAGTAGTGTGACACCCCTGCATCCTCAAGGACTGAGAGCATCGGGCAAAATGACACCCCTGTCTCTTCATCAAGGCAAAGCCAAGCGCGACAACACCTCAGAATTTGAGCATTTGTTGGAACGTTCTTGGCAAACAAAAGAACCTAATAGCGGTAAGGTGAGAACTCCTGGCCCTAATGGAGAAGACCACCCCGTCTATATTTACGCCTACGGTATTGGTCGTTCGCAGATCGATCGCGCTGTCGATGTTTTAGATTTACCGATTGTTTTGACTAAAGACCTAGATGAAGCCGATGCGGTAGTGGCACTGCGATCGCAAATTAAGCATCATTCTAAACTGCGCAATATTACTAAAGATCGTCATATTCCGATCTATACGGTGAAGTCCAATACCATTCCTCAGGTAACACGCATTTTCCGTCAGATTCTTAATCTTGATGACCCCAATATTCCCGAGCCAACGGACTTACGACTATTTACCAAGGCGGGAAACGATGATGAAATTGAAGCCCTAGAAGAAGCCAGACTAGCAGTAGAACAAATTGTTATTCCTCAGGGACAGCCGGTAGAACTATTGCCACGCTCGGCGAAAGTACGCAAAATGCAGCACGAACTGATCGAACACTATCGGTTAAAGTCGGATAGTTTTGGAGATGAACCCAACCGTCGTTTGCGAATTTATCCTGCCTAAGGAGATCGCTTATTGAGCATTGTTCAGCAGATTTAACTATTGCGGCAATGCTCCTCGAACTGTCGTGAACGAATAAATGAAATGGGATAAAAATCAATTAAGACAATTATATTGTCACGTTAAGTAACATCGTGTTGTGAATTACATATAATTTTTGGATCACGCTTTAGGATTTGACTATACTCTCAATTTGAGATTGCTCTTACGTTAGTTATGGGAGAAGTATTATGACTCCGTTTAAACAAAGCGTTAAAAGATTTACTCAGGCAATTCAAAAACAGAAGATCGAATCTTACGTAATCAAAAAGCAGTTTGAAGATATCTCTTTCGATTTTATTATCGGCGATACGGAAGCAAAAGATTGGTATGATTCAGAATTATCCAGCAGCACCCCAGAGTCATTAAACCCAGAGCCATTAAATCACGAGTTTAAGTTTATTCGGCAGCTTATCGAGCCTGGGGATATAGTATTTGAATGTGGTACTCATCATGGTTTAACCGCTATGCTGCTATCAAAATGGGTTGGTACAACAGGACAGATAGTTACCTTTGAAATTAATCAAAAAAATGCAGCTATTGCTCGCCAAAATATAGCGTTAAATGAAGTTGAAAATGTGATTTTAGAGGAGAAAGGTCTGGGAAGCCAGAATAACCGGCTTAAAATTTTTGATAAATCTAATGCATCTGTAACTCCATCTAACTTACTGTCTTTTGGCTGGCTCAAGAATTTTGTTTACGGCACCAATGAAGCAGAAATTACGACTCTCGATGACTATGCTAAAATCACGTCGCTCATGCCTACTTTTCTCAAAATAGATGTAGAAGGATATGAAGCCGAAGTTCTCAAAGGTGCATCAGAAATCCTGAAGACGCGACCAAAGCTAGAGATTGAAATCCATACGGAAATACTGTCTCGTTATAATACTTCCGTAGCCGAAATATTTGACCTAATTGAGCCTGAAGGTTATCAAATGTGGTTACAGTGGCATGATGACGAAGAACCTCAATACTTTGACTGGCAACAACATAAAACTATAGACCATAGAGTACATTTATTTGCTATTCCTCAAGCCTAGCTATCAATATAGTCTTTCTAATTAATTTCCGTACTATTTGTAAGTTGTTAGTTTGGGGGACTAAAGATTAGGGACTGGGTATGAGGGAGCAATAAATAGTACGTAAGTTTGTATGTTTTTTATTCGGAATAACTATACATCTAAAACTATTGCTAGGTTGTGGGATGACTAGCTCACAAGGCTAATTCATGACCGCAACTACGACAAAAGCGATCGCCTGTTCTAGCTTCTTGGCCACATTGCGAGCAAAACTGTTTGACTGTAGTAGTTTTATTCTGATTCCCAAAATCTAGGGACATATTTCCCATTTGCATCGACATGGAGTTAATATCCATGGACATATTTCCCATCTTCATGGGCGGCATGGTCGGCATTGATGGCATGGGCGGCATTGTCTTGGGGTTAGTATCGGCAACTTCCGTTAGCGCCACCTGGGGATAGTTATGTAGAGCCGCAGGAGCCGGAATAGTCGCAATACTATTGGGTCGAATCAGCACATAGAATGCATCCCCTGTGACATCAATCTGTAAAACAAATTCTTGACCTAGCCGAAATAGCTTAGGCTTACCATTCCATTTGCCAGTATTGAAGCTGCTACTCTGGCTTTGCTGCTGTCCAGGAGTGGCGATTGTCGAACTAATTTGAGTTTGCGTACCGCTATTGGCGATCGCTAATTGTTGAGAGTCGCTTAAAACCGCTATGTAGCCCATGCTTACTGCTCCCTACTTGAAACCTGCTCTTATTTTAACGTTAGTTCGGGATAAGAAAATTTGTCGTGAGGTTAGCTATCAGCTATCGGCTTTTTCGTCGATCTGTCAGTCATAAAAATTTTTAAATTATCTCTCAATTCAGCAATGCCATAGATTTTAGGCTTAACCCTCAATCAATGTTCAATGCTCAATCTTAAATGAAATTACCGGCGAGCTTTTTCTCTTTTTGGCTTGGGTTTTGGAGACTGTGTAGTACTAATTTTATCGATCCGAGCGCTCTTAGGAATTAAAGTTCCGTACATCAGCTTGGTTGTATAGGCGATCGCCATAATCGAGGTTACTACACCAATAATTGAAGCTGTAATCTGCCTGGGGTCATTATTTCCCGCTAGTAAATTGGTGCCTACAGATGCTAAATATACATAGAGAGCAATAACCGGTAACATCGCTACCCAAGAAACAAACAGGTATTGCCAAAAGTTAATCTTAGTTAGGCTAAAGCCGTAGTTCAGCACATTAGAAGGAACGATAGGAGACAGGCGAGTCAGAAAGACAATTTTCCAGCCTTTTCGGGCAACTGCGCGATCAAATTCTCCCCATTGAGGACGCTGAGAAATCCACTCACTAACTTTTTTACGGGCGACTGTTCTGCCTAGCTGATAACATACGGCAACGCTTAGAGTATCTGCTAGAGAAACTAAAATCAAGCCCGGTACAAAACCGAATAAACTTCCCGCCGCTAAAAAAAGAAAAATTGCGGGCAAACCAACTAGGGTTGCTGATAAGTAAATAATAATAAAGGTAGGGTAGGAGAAGTAACCCAGGGAACTAAGCCAGTGATTAGTCTGAAAAAGCCATTCTTGCCAAATAATCATAAAATTTTACTAAAATTGCTGTCTGGCAAGTTGCCATAACAGTGGATGGGCGCGGAAATTCGCTACATTTATCTATCTAGTTTCGTTAGTGGATATAAAGATTAACAATTAACTTGCGGTTAACATTCGGAGTTTAGCTTAAGAACTGAAAATTCTCAACGGCATGATTATAGGCGTAAATTATTAAATAAGCGAGTTCTCAACGAGTACAGCCGATATTAAACCGGTTTTTAGCTACATTTTTCCCTGAAAAACCTTCAATATGCACGTTAATCGCCGTAATTTTCGAGTGTAATTAGATATAATTCCCTATTTTTACACCAAACTGCGGTCGGTCAAGATTTCGTAACCGTCCTGGGTAACTAATACCGTATGTTCAAACTGCGCTGATAAATTATTATCTACTGTGACTACCGTCCAGCGATCGCGCAATACTCGAGTATGTTTGGAACCAGCATTGAGTATCGGTTCGATCGCCAGGGTCATTCCGGCTTTCAGCTTGACGTTGGGCATCCATTTGGTGCGATGGTTGAAAACGGAAGGTGCTTCATGGAGATTTTTGCCCACTCCATGACCTGTATATTGTTCGACCACACTATAACCATTTGCCTTCACGTGGTCTTCTACGGCACCGGCAATGTCTAAAAGATGGTTTCCCGCCTTTACCTGTTCGATACCTTTATACAGGGCTTCTTCTGCTACTCGAATTAATTTGGCGGCATCTTTTGATACCTTATTGCCCACGGCGATCGTAATACAGGAATCACCATGAAATCCATCACAGTAAGCACCTGTATCCACCTTGAGCACATCACCCCGACGCAAAACCTGTTTGGGACTAGGAATACCATGCACTACTTGATTATTAACGCTAGCGCAGATAGAGGCAGGGAAACCATAATAACCTTTAAAACTAGGAGTTGCCCCCATTGCTCGGATTCGCTGCTCGGCATATTCATCTAGATCGCCGGTACTCATTCCTGGCTTGGTTATTTCTTGAATCTCTTTTAACACCGTCGCCACAATTTTACTCGACCGACGCATCTTCTCGATTTCTGGAGCTGATTTGATCAGAATACCCCGAGGGTTACGATTGAGAGCGGGGAGTCCGTTACCCGTGGTCTCTGTTTTTTGTTTGGACTTAGGAAAAAGAAGATTAGTTAAAATATTCATTAATAAATTAATAAAAGATGCGCCTTAGACAAGTATAGATAGTTTTATTATTA
>JBCBIN010000125.1:0-8762 GCA_038524555.1 Cyanobacteria bacterium J06623_7
TAGGGATTAGGGATTAGGTCATACAAATTTGTGTATACCCAATGCCCTCAACTCTTATTGAAGACAGCTATAGACAAAAAAAAGACCGCCTAACTTAAATTACAGTTAATGACGATTGCTTTAAACTGAAAAAACTAATAAAAAATTAATTACGTCTGATGTCCATTAAGCTCGGTGTCAGGGAACAAAATTATTGTCATGACAAATTATCGAATAACTGAGCAGTTTCCGGGTTATAAATCAGCATATAGTTCCAGTAATTTTCAAATACCGATTCGACATAACCTTTAGTTTCACGATAAGGAATTTTTTCGACAAACTCGTCGGCATCTTGCAAGCCGTAGCGAGCGATCCATTTAGCAACGGCATTAGGCCCGGCATTGTAGCTGGCAACCGCTAGCATAGAGTTGTTACCATACTTTTTATGGGTAAAGTCAAGATAATAAGTGCCAATATTGACGTTATCTTCCGGGTCGGTCATCGAATAGCTAGATAGCCCGATGTTTCGTGCCGCTGTTTTGGCGGTGGGGGGAATGACCTGCATCAAGCCGATTGCTCCCGCAGAAGACCTAATTTCCGGTTCAAAGCGTGATTCTTGACGAATTAACGAGGTAACTAGCAAGGGATTGAGCTGGCGCTGTTTTGACCATTTCAGAATGGTATCTTCAAAGGGAAAGGGATACAAAGCCTGCCAATATTCGGGAGTTTGACGCAGCTTTGACCACTGTTGTCGGTCTTCTGGAGTATCTCGATCCTGTAGATACCAAATTCGATTAATGCCCCGTAGGTTTTTTCCTCGATACAGCTTGAGTAAACCCTTGGTAAAATCGTCCGCCACGCTTAATTCCGTGCGATCGCCAATTTCCGTCTCGAACTGCGTCCAGGCTTCCCGTTCTAATCCTAGTTGATAGAGCTGTTGAAAGGTTTCTGAGCCTCCAGGAGGAGTAATTTGACCTACCTTAACCACTGCGGGAATTTTATCTCGCACCGTCGTAAAGTCTCCCACATCCCAGCCTAAAGCTACCGCCGAGCGCCAAGCATAGTAAGAGCGGGGGAATCTAGCCAATACAGACTGATAGGCTTGATTTGCGTCTTGAGGTCGATTGAGTTTTTCTGCCCACTTAGCAATCCAAAATCCAGCTTTGGGGGCTAACTTACTATCGGGGTTATTAACTACAATCGGTTGTGCCCACTGCCAGGCGGTAATCAAGTCTCCTGATTTAGCTTTTTGCTGGGCTACCTGCCAACGATATTTTGCCGCCGCTTCGGAATTCTTATAGTCAGTCAGCAGAGTTTGTAGTGCATGGGTAGCTGACTTAGGGCTATTAAGTGCTTTGAGGTACTGCGATTTTTCTACTAGTGCCTCCGGTGCCTGTTGGGGGAACTGTTTAATCGCTCGATCCAAATAGGCGATCGCTTCTTTTTTGCTCACGAGGGTAGCAATCCGACGTAAAGCCCAGCCCGTATCCGTTGAGGAGGGATACTGTTGAATGGCCTGGAGATAGAACTGTTTGGCAGTCACCTTACTATTAGCTAGATGATAACCCCTACCGGCTCGATAGAGATTGCGGGAAGTTTTTGATGCTTTGGCGTAAGCTTTTCCTGCTTGGGCATAATTCCACTTAAGCCAGTAACTATCGCCGATTGCTTCCCATTCAGCAGAGGTTAACTGACCTGCATATTCTTTAACTAGGCGATCGCGCAGAGCATCGACTCCGGTATCATCGGGAGTATATTTGACTAAAGCTGCCATCAAACGCGGCTGATTGGGGTTTTGTTGAAGCTGCTGACGGATAATTTCGTGGGTGCGGGGGTGAGCGGGAAATTTGGAGATCGCCTGCTGCCAGTATTGCGGATCGGCTTGTCCCAAAAGATATAGAGCTTCTCCCGTCGTGGCTGGGTTTGAGCTAGACTGAATCACTTGTTGCCAAGTTGCGATCGCCGCAGCCTCATTTTGCTCTAGCTGGTACGCTTTGCCTTTGGCTAACATAATATGGGAAGTAAGAAGGGGGTACTTTCGTTCTAGACCATCTAGTTGGGCTAATGCCGCTTTTCCCTGTTGGCGATCGATTAAGTCTGAGGCAATTAAAAAACTATTGCGGGTATTAATCGGCGTACTACCCAAAGAAAGAGGCTTCTTGCTGCTTGATAAATCGGCTACCCCTTCGAAAGTGTTGGCCAATAATTTATGGTTTGCGGTTAGAGATTCTAAAGCAATTATTGTTAGTATCGATCCACAACCAATTAAGCCAAAAAGTCTGAGATTAAATAATTTCCACATATTAATTTATTAACGGTGTGAGAATAGGGCAGTATGATTATTATTCCCCCGCAAAATATTTTTTATAACACTACAGCCGTATCTATTATTTAGAAGGACAAACCTAATCATTACATGATCAACCTTGATTAATATAACTAGTTAAAAAGGCTGAATTTGTGATTTTATTTTATTATGTTTATTTTGACTAAAGTATGCAAGATAATCTTAATTTTTGATTGTTTTTTATAGACTGAGTTTTGCTAAATTTCAAGTAAAAAATATGCTCTGTCATTAGCTAAATAAACCATAAAATAGCAGAATAAATTTAAATGTAAGTTCTCTGCTGGAGTTCTGCTCGGTATTGCTGCCACTCGGGCATAAATAGACTGACATAGTGCCAAAAACGAGCGTTGTGCTGACGTTCTAAAAGATGAACCAGTTCGTGGACGACGACATATTCCAAACAATGGGTTGGCTTTTTAATTAGTTCGAGGTTAAGCCAAATTCTTTTCGCCCGGGTATTACAGGTTCCCCAACGAGTCTTCATTTTTTTGACTCCCCAGTCGTTAGTCTTGACCCCAATGACTCCTTCCCACTTGGCAATTATGCTTGGTAGTTCTGCCTTAAGTTGCTGGCGATACCACTCGGTTAAAACCCGTTCGCGCTGTTCTTCAATGCTGCCATATCTGACGTATAGATTGATTGTGCTCGCATCTATTTCTACCCGTGGAGGAGCATGATGATAGATAACTTCGAGTATGAAGCGATCGCCTTTAAAGTAACAGCTTTCTCCTGTAACATAACGTCGGGGGGAAGTAGGGGGCTGGAGACGAAATTTTGTCTGTTTTTGCTCGATCCAGCGGATTTTTGCGGCTATGAACTGTCTTATCTGAGTTTCCTCTAGTTTTTGCGGGCAGACAACCCGAATACGACCATCGGGGGGATATACTCGAATATAGAGATTTTTGATATTCTTGCGGACTAACTCTATTTCTAAACTACCAACCTTCATGTTTAATTTATCGGCTTGCTTCTACAGTAGGCTGATTCAAAGATTTATCTAAAGCCTGACGAGCAGTGCGGGTTAAATAAATAGTAGCGACAATAGTCGCCATCAAACCAAAAACTTTAATCGTCCACTGTAACTGTGGATGAGCCAACCCCTCTACGGTACCAATTCCCGCCAAATCTTCTGCTAGAGAACCCAAATAGACATAGGTAATCGTCATGGGAATCATGCCAATTGAACCGTAAAAATAATCCCGTAAAGATATTCCCGTTACTCCAAAAGCATAATTCAATAAGCTAAAGGGAAATACCGGTGAGAGACGAGTCAGCAAAATAATTTTGAGACCTTCGTTCGCGATAGCCTGATTTAAGCGAACAAAAGTCGGATTATGCGCCATTTTCTGACTAATCCAGTCTCGAACTAAATACCTTCCCAAAAGAAAAGCACAGGTTTCGCCGATTAGAGCGCCCAACAGAACATGGACAGAACCCCAAACCACGCCAAAGATTACCCCTGCCCCCAAAGTCAAAATAGAACCGGGAACGAGCAAGATCGTCGCCGCAATATAGAGCAAAATAAAGGCAACGCTGCCCACCCAACCCAAATGTTGAATCCAATCGAGAGTCTGGTGTAGCAATAATTGTGGATGATAGATAATTGTCGCCAACGGTAGTTCTTCCATAGCATTTTTAGGCTAGATGACTATACCTTTAGTTATGTCATGGGTTTTTGAGAATAAGCTGAAAATCACCTAAATTATTACAGTTATTTGCAGTCGAACAGAATCCTTTAAACATTGATTCATTCCTAGCTATCAGCTTGTCTAAAATTTGATTATGTAGTCTACTCATGTGTGACTGAAAAGAATCCTTTAAGGAAAAATGCAGTAAGTTGACTCCATATAGCCGGGAAATTTTGGTCAATATTGAGGACTAACAGGCAAAATTATATTCATCTGATTCGAGAAAATCACCCCAAGGATCTTCCCCTTCAAAAGCACTAACAAACAGTACTCGATCTGCCCGGACAATCCATTCCATACCGTGTTCTGGTTCCCATTCACAGTCCAACTCCAGATGAATCACCGGCTCATCTCGCTGCATTTCTGGAATCGTTAAACTCAGGGGAGTAATCAGCTTAAGAACGTCATGGCGATCGCTAAATCGAATTAATTCTTGCCCTGTATCCTCTAAAAAAGTATTGCAGTAATTAATTGAAGCAATGCACAGGCGATCGATTAAACCATCTGTTAGAGCATGAAGATAGACGGCGCACTTATGAGCATAATCCCAGCTAAAATTAGCTTCATCATCTACCAATAAATCTATATAGCGATCAAACAAGCCAAACCAGACTTGGGCAGTAAGATAACCTTTCTGGCGATCGATGTCTTTAATAAGTTCCATTTCGTTTCCGTTAAGACATAATTCCTGAGGCAGTTAGAGTAGGACGTTTCATCATCAACTATCTTACCAAGAGGGAAGGGGAAAAGAGACTATTCCGCTATTCATGCAAAAAGTTTAGTATAGAATCTTAAAACATCTCAATCAGCAAAAGAATTACAATATAGAGAAATAAACCCAGCTTATCTCTATACGCCAAAAATAAGCTGCTGCACTTTTAGGATTCAAATCAGTATGGATGCCTTTGCCCCAGTTGCTCCAGAGTGGACGAAATCAGCTAGCCATGCCCTCGATTTTTGCTGTCCTACCTGTAAAACAAAACCCGCACAGGCGCAAAATGTTTGGCTCAATCGCCGCGCCCCCGTTAGTGTGGCAAACAAGCGTAAATATCAGGAGTTTTATCAGTGTAAGTGCGGAACTTCCTGGTGGGGCTGGAGTGACGATCGCCCACCCTCAGAATTGAAAAATAAACAGCTATAGTAGCTACAGTAACCTTATCACTTGGGTAGCTTTACTTCTCGACACAATTACAGGCTGTTTTGGCTGAGATTATTATTCAGTTAAGGCTCTATCCGGCTAAAAGTTTAACAATCTCTAATCTTAGTTTGGTTGGCACCCAAAAAGGCTCTATTCTTAGATATGAATTAGTTACCTATTCAAAGAATGCAGTTCGATAAAATTCTGATCGCTAATCGAGGGGAGATTGCTCTACGCATTTTGCATACCTGTGCGGAAATGGGTATTGCTACCGTAGCCGTACACTCTACTATCGACCGACAAGCTCTCCACGTTCAGTTGGCAGATGAAAGCGTCTGTATTGGGCCTCCTCCCTCGGGTAAAAGTTATCTCAATATTCCCAATATTATTGCGGCGGCTTTAACTCGTAACGCGACGGCAATTCACCCTGGCTATGGTTTTTTGGCAGAAAACGCCCGTTTTGTGGAAATTTGCAACGACCACAAGCTAACCTTCATCGGGCCTTCTAAAGAGGCTATGCTAGCGATGGGAGATAAGTCTACCGCCAAGAAAACGATGCAGGGAGCAAAAGTACCTACAGTTCCCGGGAGTAACGGTCTGCTACGAGATGAAACTGAAGCTAAAACAATTGCAGGAGAGATTGGCTACCCCGTCATGATTAAAGCGACTGCCGGAGGTGGTGGTCGGGGGATGCGTCTAGTTCGAGAAGAAGGCGAGCTAATTAGAATGTTTCAGGCGGCTCAAGGTGAAGCAGAGGCAGCATTTGGTAATGGAGGGGTCTATCTGGAGAAGTTTGTCGAAAATCCCCGTCATATTGAGTTTCAAATTATTGCCGATAGTCACGGTAATGTGGTGCATTTAGGAGAGCGTGACTGCTCGATTCAGCGACGTCATCAGAAATTATTAGAAGAAGCCCCCAGTGCTGTCTTAAGTGCAGATTTAAGACAAAAAATGGGTGATGCGGCGGTTAGAGCGGCAAAATCAATCGATTATGTGGGTGCGGGAACCGTAGAATTTCTACTCGACAGTTCGGGAGATTTCTACTTTATGGAAATGAATACACGAATTCAGGTAGAGCACCCTGTCACGGAGGTCGTCACGGGCATTGACCTAATTGCTGAACAAATACGTGTCGCTCGAGGAGAAAAGCTCAGATTTACCCAGTCAGATATTAACCTGCGCGGACATGCGATCGAATGCCGCATTAATGCCGAAGATCCCAAACACAACTTCCGTCCCCACCCAGGGCGCATCAGTGCTTATCTCCCCCCAGGCGGTCCAGGAGTCAGAATGGATTCTCACGTTTATACCGACTATGAAATTCCTCCTTACTATGATTCTTTAATCGGCAAGCTAATTGTCTGGGGTGAAAGTCGGGATGTAGCGATCAAGCGTATGAAACGAGCTTTGCGTGAATGTGCAATTACAGGGGTTCCCACCACTATTGAGTTCCACCAGCGCATTTTAGAAACTCCCGCGTTCTTGAAAGGGGAAATCTACACCAATTTTATCGCCGAACATTTAAGCGATTGATTTAGGGTGCTATAGCAAGGGTTTTGATCTAAAAAAGGCGAATAGCTATTCGCCCCCATATACTTTTATAGTCGTTATAACTGATAGCTAAAAACAGTTAACTATCTAATTTTGGTTTTAAATCAGCAATGCTGGTAGAAGCATGCCGTAGCTGATAGTTTAGACTCAATAATTTTAGCCATAAAGCGGGATTTTGCTTTTCCAACCAGGGTTGTGACTGTCGAACAAGTTGGGGAAACCAGCTAGCTAATAGTAAGTTTCTTAGCGCATCGACATTAAATGACCAATAGGAACCCAGCCAGCGCAGCATATCTTTAGATCCCGCCATTTTCCAGATCCACACTAGCAATGCGGGGTTTTTACGCGCCGCAATTAAAGCCAATCGGGTAAAGGTCAGCCAGTCGGTACGGTCTTTAATAAAGGTATCGGCAACTTCAGGGGGTTCTTCTGCCAGTAAGCCAAAAAAGGTATTTAACATCGAGTTAATCCGCTGGGGTGGCAAAGTTGTCCCCGTCGGCACCATCATTCCTTTAGAGAATAGCCAGGTGACGGAAATATTGCTTTGGTAGGCACGAACTTGATTTAGGTGTTTGGCGCTTAATAGGTCGTGCTGGAGGGCGGTATCTAACAGGGTCGTTAAGCGATCAAGGTTACGTACTAAGGAACCAAAGCCAGTAAAAATTAACGGTGACTGTAAAGACGCTGCATCACCAATTGCCACCAAGCGATCAAAGGCAACAGTGCGATCGCGATCGCTCGTACTAAAATGTCCGGGGATATAGCCAAAGGTGGGCTTTTTCCAGACTAGCTGTTCCATGTCGCAGCGACGATACTCCGGCAAAATGGTAAAGAAGTCTTCGTACATCTCTAGCAAGGAACCGGGGTTATCCGGGTGTACCTGATGATAGTGAAACAGATAAAAGGTTAGTTCGCCGTTACCCGCCGGAAATAGTTCCCAAATAAGCTGTCTACCCCGGGAAATATCACCATGGGAATTTAATACGTCGCCATAGTCTTCATCCCAAACTTCAGGAGCAAAACCGCTTTCAATTACCGCCCCCACGGTAGGACAGACGCTATCAAAAGTACGTCCTCCATTGAGTTGCCAGGCGATCGGTGAGGCGGTACCCATGGCATCGATTAGTAGTCTGGCACTGGCTAATTTACTGGTTTTAGTTGGGAGGTGAGTTAGCTTAACCGTTACCGAATCATCGGCAATATCGGCGCGGATAAATTCCGTTTCGTCCCAAATTTCGCCTCCCGACTCCAGTAGCTTGTCGCCGCAAAAGCGCAAGAGTTTCTCGGCATCGATCGCCACATTGAGGACTTTGGGCGTGTGTAATACTGCTGCTTTAAGGTGGGATGGATTATAGGCATCAAAGAACTTACTAAAGCCATCGACATATTCGGCAGCAATAACGCCTTCAAATTCTTCGGGAGTAAACAAACCTAGGTTAATTAAACTTTGGAACTCATCGCGAGAAATATTCCATTCCCGATTCATTCTGCCAAAGGGCAATCTCTCAATCAGCAGCACTCTGTAACCTTTGAGCGCCATTACCGCCGCGTGAATTACTCCCAACGCCCCACCGACATAGATTAAGTCAAACTCTGGCTCTGCCTGAGCATTATCTTGGCTCTTAAAAATTACTTCTCGGGGTTCTTGAGGTCGGTTGACACTATCGCGCCAGCGCTTTTCCCACCAATACACCCGATTGAGATCGTATTCGCCGTTGGGCATCTTTTGAAAAAAGCGAACCGTTTGGGGATAGTCTGCCTCTAAAGCCTGAAAAATAGATTGTTCGGCTAGATCAATCGCCGGAGGGATTGGATAATGGGGCGGATATGTAGCTTTAATGTCTTTAGTTAACTGCTTTTCTATCTGCTTGGCACGAGCATCCTTACCCCATTGAAACGCTTTGAGATAGGTAGTACGCTGTAGCTGCCAGACAAAAATTGATATTTCATTACCATCAGCTCCCAGGCTAACTCTAACGCCATCTGGAGTGGCAATTTTCTCCCCTGAGATAGGCTGCCAAATATCTTGTAACCAGTTGACTACTCCGGCAGTGTCGGG
>JBCBIN010000126.1:0-8708 GCA_038524555.1 Cyanobacteria bacterium J06623_7
AGCAAGGTAGATTTTGCCAATCTGAGTGCCCTCCCAACAGGAATTGGTCGCAGCTTTATCCAACAAGAAATTAATGTGGGGGAACGTCGAGCGGTGGGTCTACTCGCTCCCGGGGGAAAAATTTCAGTTTATAACCAAAAGGGTGAAGTCGAAGAGGTAAGCGGGACTAGTTTTGCTGCTCCCCACATTACCGGTGCAGTAGCTCTACTTCAAGAATATGGCGATCGCCAGTTACGTTCTCAAGCGCCAGATTGGAGTTTGGACTCCCGGCGTCATGAGGTCATGAAAGCGATTTTGCTCAACTCTGCCGATAAGATTGCCGATAGCGTTGACGGCATGTTGCTCGATATGGAGCGCACGATTAAAGGAGAAAAAAATCACACTTGGTTGGAGGCTGATGCCTACGTTAATCCACGGATTCCCTTTGATATGCAAATGGGAACGGGTCAAATTAATGTTTGGCGTGCCTACAGACAGTTTAGTGCGGGTCAATTTCAGTCACGAGGGAAAGTTTCTAACCTGGGTTGGGACTACGGTACGGTTGCGGCTAACGAATATCAAGAATACGAACTGGAGCAACCCCTCGTCGCCGGTAGTCATGCTGCCATTACTCTAGTTTGGGATCGCCTGGTGCTGCTTAATGATTTTAATCGCAATCATCAATATGACGTCGGGGAAACCTTCCGCGATCGCGGCTTAAATAATCTGGACGTATATCTTTTGCCTCAAGACGAAGAGAGCAATATGCGCAACGTCTGTGCCTCTTCCAGCTTTGAAGACAGTACCGAACATATTTTTTGTCCGATACCCGAAACCGGACGCTATAAAATCCGTATTTACCATCGCCACCAGTTTAACGAACCGCTCCAGAATTATGGGCTTGCTTGGTGGACTAAAGCCGCAGATGAGACACCATCAGACAAACAACAAGCAGACAACCGTTATCTGCCCGGAAACTCCCCATAAATTACTTTCAATATATTTAATTTACGTCAATCTACACAAACTTAACTATGGCTTGGTCAGCGATCGCCATAATCTCCCAGAATTTACTTATTTAAGGCTGGATAAAAATGCTCATAAGCTCTATTTGCCTACTTTTTTTGACAATTGTTCTCTTGAGTGAGATAGCTCGATATTGTTTGTATGAAACCTAGCTAGTTTAATTGACGTTGAGTAAATTACTATGCCAGATTATATATGTGGCACACAACACAAAGTAAGTCACTTTTTTAAGTAATAAATATAATGTAATCTGAGCTTGAAGCTGACTAACAGGCGATTTGTCAGGCTGGATTGACTGTAAACAGCAATATATTGTCTTGTAGTCAATATTTAAGCTTAATTTTGGTGTGAGAGTTTTTGGTATTTTAGCCATCTAGCTTATAAATATCAAGCTCGTAAATAATACTTTTTTACCAAACT
The DNA here is from genome assembly GCA_038524555.1 of Cyanobacteria bacterium J06623_7. Lineage (GTDB taxonomy): Bacteria > Cyanobacteriota > Cyanobacteriia > Cyanobacteriales > Xenococcaceae > Waterburya. The sequence continues at coordinate 1,426 of JBCBIN010000126.1, forward strand.
AATTTTAATCATTTAAATTACCACCAATGAAGTTTTCTGCCCCCATCAAGCTTGCCATTTTCGCAAACGTCATCGCCCTCAATTTCTTTTCTTTTAATGCGGTCAAAGCGAGTACTTTTGGCGAGCGAGAAATAGCCCAAGATCGTGTAATTGCGATCGCAGCACCCTATCGACATGGCTATAATCTGGTGGTAATAGAACAGTTGCCGGATAAAGACCAGTGTTGGTCGGAAGAAGGTCTAGCACCCGTGGCAGTAGATGCTCTGTTAATGAATTTTGATTTTTCGGGTCATTGTCGTCGTGCTACAGACAGTAACGGTTACTCAGTGCGCTTGGGAGGAGCAGAAAAAGGTTCTGATTATCTGCTCAAAATCGTTGAACAGGATAATGAATTACTTTTAGTAGCAGTTGAGCGAGACCCTAACGTCGCACCTTTGATTATTGGTAGAACCAACGGTCGTCGAGAAGGCATTATGAAAATTATGCTTAACCCTGGTTGGCGCATGACCAAACGCTCCTATCAGGGCAAAGAACTATCTCATTTCTACTTCAGCGGCGGAGTCGCACCAATTGCGAATAAGTAACTAATTGCCTAAAAAACTAACTAACTCCTCTACCTTCGACCAGGCAGCGCCACTGCTGATAATTTCTTTAGCGGTGGTAACTCCTTGAAGATGGTCGCCCAAAGGCACTAGTTCCCCAACCTGTAAAGCCAGGGAGGCATTTAAAGCCACGACGTCCTGCTGGGGGGGTGTTCCTTTTCCCTGAAGCACGTTGCGTAAAATAGCGGCATTTTCTGCCACTTCTCCTCCTCGCAACTCTTTTAAGGAAGCAGGTTGTAAACCCAGAGCCTGAGGATCGATTATTGCGGCTCTCACCTGACCGCGATCGATAATAGCCAGATCGGTTAAATCTCCCAATCCCGCTTCATCTAGACGTTCTCTGCCGTGTAGGGCGATCGCTTTCTCAATTCCTAACAGGCTCAATGCTTCTGCCATGTTGTTAATAAACTGACGGTCATAAACTCCAATTACCTGTCCGGTAGGACAAAGAGGATTAACCAGAGGCCCTAAGAGATTAAAGATTGTTCTAACTTTGAGAGTGCTACGTAGAGGAGCGACACTTTTCATCGCTGGATGCCAGCCGCGAGCAAACAAAAAAGTAACGCCTACCTGTTCTAGTGCTGCGGTTACTTTCTCTGGAGGTGCAGCCAGATCGATCCCCAAATATTCCAAAACATCTGCCGAACCCACTTTACTCGAAGCAGAGCGATTGCCGTGTTTGGCAACTTTAACCCCCGCCGCCGCTGCGACAAAAGCAACTGCTGTAGAGATATTAAAAGTCGATGAGCCATCTCCCCCCGTACCGCAGGTGTCAATTACCGGCTGGTCATAACTTAAATATTCCTGCTGTAAAGACTGCTGTTTTAATACCAATGCCATTCCCGCTAGTTCTGCAGCGGACACTCCCTTCGCTTGAATTGCCGCCAGAATTGCTCCCGATAGTACCTCGGGAATAGTTGATTCTAGCCATCCTGTCATGAGCTGCGCAGCTTGAGCTTGGGTTAAAGACTGCCGGTCTAAAAGTTGCTGTAGCAGACTAGTAAAATCGATTGAATTAGGATTGTCCATGATTATTTGCGTAAATTGACAATGATTTCTGGTTCTAGGTACAGAAGAAGATTTACAATTAGAAACAATATTCTTTTAGCTAGACTTGCTTAAAAATACATTTAATCCATGAAATATTTTCTCCGACTGAGCGCACTTTTGTTGCTATTAATTCTGTTAATTTTTCCCGTTCCGGCTCTGGCAGGTAGTTCTTCTTCGGTAACCCCTTCGACGTTTAGCGACTTAGACTTTAAGAATAAAGATTTTTCGGGGAAAGTTTTGCAGAGTGTAGATTTTGCCAAAGTCGATCTAGAAGAAGCTGATTTTAGTAATACAGATATTCGCGGTGCGGTATTTAATGCATCTAATTTAGCTAATGCTAATCTCTCAGGAGCTGATTTTAGCTATGGGTTTGGCTATCTAACTAATTTTGATGGTGCCGACTTAACTGATGCCAACTTTCAAGAATCTATTTTATCTTTCTCTACTTTTAAAGATGCCAAGATAAATGGCGCCGACTTTACCTTTGCCGTCCTCGAAAAATGGCAGATTAAACAGCTTTGTGAAAATGCTAGCGGTGTTAATCCTCAGACAGGTGTCGATACCCGCGATTCCTTGGGGTGTAAATAAGTCCACTTACCCTCTTTTCTGCTTCAACTACAGCTACTTTAATTCATGACCCGCAGCTATTTTTTATACAATGGCTGCATTTTTTTCGCTTTGAGACGTATTCATCAATTAATCAATTGAATTATCCCAATCTTAAATTTGCGATTAGCGAGGACTTATCATGAAATTTACTTACCGTGGCGTTGGTTATAAATCTCCGATTCAAGATGGACAAGCAAAAAAATCAGTTCTTCCTATCCCTGTCGATAAATGTGGTGCCCCTCGCCGCCAAAACTTTGATCGCCTGATTTCCATTGTGCCGCTGAATTACTATACCTATCGAGGGGTGAGCTATACCAAAACTTTAGTATCAGATACTTGGGAGCGAATTTTACTCGACATTGCCCGACAATAGAAGTGTCCCTCGTTTTTCTAATTTAGCAATGGCTCAAACAGTTTGGATTGCCAGACATGGTAATCGTCTCGACTTTGTTAATCCCGCGTGGTTCAATACTGCTCAGCGGCGATACGATCCCCCCCTCTCAGATGATGGCTTGATTCAGGCAACAGAGCTAGGGCAAAGACTACAGTCGGTGCAGATCGAAAATATCTTGGCTTCGCCTTTTTTACGCACGATTCAAACTGCAAATGAAGTAGCGCAGATGCTCAATTTACCAATCAAATTAGAAGCGGGATTGGGAGAATGGCATAATGCCGCTTGGATGAGCGAATCTCCAGAAACTCATCCACGAGATTGGCTTCAGCAACAGTTTCCCTTAATTGATAGGAGTTATCAGTCATTCTTACAGCCTCAATATCCCGAATCTAAAGCTGATGTTAATCGACGCACTGCCGCTACGGTCAAGCACCTAGTGTCTGAATTTAGTGGCGATATCTTAATTGTCGGCCATGGTGCATCAGTATATGGTGCTGCAAAAGGTTTGGTCGCCGATCTGCCCGAAGCTAAAGTTGCTCTTTGTTCCCTAACTAAAGTCGTTAGAAAAGGTACAGACTGGAATTTAGAATTTTATGCCGACACTTCTCATCTAAGTCAGACAGAATCGGTAGTTAGATTGAACTAACTTGTTAGATAGAAACCCGGTAAATAAGCGATAATAAAAGTCCATTATCCAAGATAAACCCGGTTCTGATCTCCGAACATCAAACTGACCCAGAACCAGCAGATTACCAAACAATAGGGGTTTTATACAATTGAGTGCCAAACAAAGTTATGTTGTTGCTGCCGAAGCCTGGCAAGCTCTTGAGTCTTCCATTATTTATTATCGTGGAAATCCTATCGGTACTCTGGCAGCCTGTGACTATAGTTCACCTTCCTTAAATTACGATCAGTGTTTTGTCCGAGATTTTGTTCCTGCTGCCTTAATTTTTTTGATTCGGGGCAGAAGTGAAATTGTGCGTAATTTCTTGACTGAGACTCTTGCACTCCAGATTAAAGAGAAGCAGCTAGATTTTTTGGAACCGGGTCGGGGTTTGATGCCGGCAAGCTTTAAGGTGCTGCACCAAGGAGATGATGAATTTCTCAAAGCCGATTTTGGCGACCATGCAATTGGTCGGGTAACCCCAGTAGATTCTTGCTTGTGGTGGATGTTTTTACTGCGGGCTTATGTCAAGGCTACCGGAGAATCTTCCTTTGCCCATAGTCCGGCAATGCAGAAGGGAATTCGCCTGATTATCGAGCTATGTTTATCGGCTCGGTTTGATATGTATCCAACCCTGTTGGTTCCCGATGGAGCATGTATGATCGATCGCCGGATGGGAATTAACGGTCATCCTTTAGAAATTCAGGCACTGTTTCATACAACTCTAAGATGCGCTAGGGAGCTACTGCTATACAACAAGGAGAACGCCACAATTCTCCAGGCAATTGAAAGCCGGATTCCACCTCTAACCAGTCACATTCGCCACAATTACTGGCTCGATCCAGAAAAGTTAAACGTAATTTATCGCTATAACTCGGAAGAATACGGTGAAGATGCGTTAAATCAATTTAATATTTATGCCGAATCTATTCCCTATGCCGAACTAAGTGAATGGTTTCCTGAACAGGGTGGCTATTTAGCGGGTAACTTGGGCCCTTCTCATCTAGACTGTCGGTTTTTTGCCCTGGGCAATTTGATGTCAATTTTGTCCTCGTTGGTGACCCTCCAGCAGGGGCAGATAATTATGCATACCGTGGAAGAAAAATGGGACGATCTAATCGGCTGGATGCCCATGAAAATTTGCTTCCCGGCGTTGAAAAATCGCGACTGGCAGATACTGACTGGCTGTGACCCGAAAAATCGACCCTGGTCGTATCATAACGGTGGTAACTGGCCGGTATTGTTAGGCTTTTTTGTCGCCGCAGCAGTTAAAACTAGTCGTTTAGATTTAGCCAAGAGAGCGATCGATATTGCCGCTAAACGTTTACATAAAGATGAATGGGCCGAATACTATGATGGCAAGAATGGACGTCTGGTGGGCAAAGAAGCGAGAAAGTATCAAAATTGGACGATATCTAGTTTTCTCCTCGCCCAAGAACTGCTGGATGAACCAAAATACCTCGACTGGATTTCTCATGATTGATTTATTCCTTGACCTTTAAGCTTTGACTTTTTACCTTTAATCTAAAGTTGCCAATTAATGCAGTTTGCCAGCCGACTACAGTCTTTTACCAGTAATGTATTTGCAGATATGGATCGGGCCAAGACTCAAGCAAAAAGTTTGGGTCGAGAAATTATCGATCTGTCTTTGGGTTCTGCCGATTTACCCGTCGCGACTGAAACCCTAGAGGTAATTGCCCAGGCTTTACAAGACCCATCGACCCATGGTTATTTACTCCATGGAGGTACAAAAGATTTCCGCGTGGCGGCGGCAGATTGGTACGGCAATAAATTTGGCATTACCGTCGATCCAGAAACCGAGGTTTTGGCTTTAATTGGTTCCCAAGAAGGTACGGCGCATTTACCCCTAGCCATTCTCAATCCTGGTGATGTGGCTCTCTTGCAAGACCCGGGTTATCCTTCCCACGCTGGTGGTGTATATCTAGCGGGAGGAGAAATTTATCCCATGCCCCTACTGGCAGAAAATGATTTTTTACCCGTCTTCGCTAATATTCCTCCGGAGATACTAACAAGATCAAAGATGATGGTGTTGAGCTATCCTCATAATCCCACAGCGGCGATCACACCTCTATCTTTTTTTGAATCAGCAGTGACCTTTTGTCGTCAACACGATCTAGTTTTAGTTCACGATTTCCCTTACGCCGACTTGATTTTTGGAGCGCAATCTTTAGCTCCGTCAGTTTTGCAGGCAGATCGTCAAAAGGAATTGAGCATTGAGTTTTTTACTCTATCTAAGTCTTACAACATGGGAGGCTTCCGCATCGGCTATGCGATCGGCAATAGTTCCCTAATTCAGGCTCTAAAACAAATTAAGGCAGTGGTTGATTTTAACCAATATCGCGGTATTTTAAGTGGAGCGATCGCCGCCTTGAATAGTCCTCCCGCAGCCGTAGCTCAAACAGTAGAAATCTATCGTCAAAGAAGAGATGCTTTGGTCGCCGCCCTACAGGATATTGGCTGGGAAGTCGATGCCCCCATTGCCACAATGTATCTTTGGGCCAAACTGCCAGAACCCTGGTGCAATAGCTCTGTAGACTTCTGTACTCAGCTAGTCACCCAGACGGGGGTTGCTGCCTCTCCGGGAGCGGGATTTGGAACATCTGGAGAAGGATACGTGAGATTTGCTCTAGTTCGCGATGTTGACACTTTGCGTGATGCAGCCCAAAAAATTCAGCGGTTTTTAGCAGACAACGGCAGTTCGATCTAAAAAAATCAAAAAATAGAGCTAGATTGTAAATAGAACCTATAGTCCCCAGTACTCAATTCGTTCTTCTAGCCAGCCAGACTCTTTCCAAGCGGCGATCTCTTTATTCACCTTCCGCCTTAATTCTTTATACTGCAAACCTCTTGGCATAACTACTGCCAATGCTGCCCCTGATAATCTTTCTGAGAGTAAGCGATACTCGGGATATTCTCGAACCCAACCGGTCAAAATCGAGCGATCGCCCGCAAAAGCATCAACCTCATTATTTTCCATCAATGCTAAAGCAGCCTGATAAGAATCAACGCCAACTAGATTAGCCTGGGGTATTTTATGGCGAATTACGGCAATAGTCGCAGAATTATTGAGGACGGCAATCCGGTTAAGTTCCAGGCTACGTATGTTTTCAATCTTACTGTTGTTAGTGACAATTCCCGTCCCATCCAGATAGTAGTGGGGACTAAAATCAACGATGCGGCGACGTGAGCTAGTGACCGCCACTCGGGCGATCGCCAAATCGACTTGATCTTCTAAAACTACCCGCAAGCGATCGACATTATCCACCGCCAAAAATTCTACTGCGGCATCTTCTCCCAATAGTTCTGTGGCTAGTTTAGTGGCAATATCAATTTCCAAACCAGCTAAAGCGCCATTTTCGTCAATGAAACCCAAAGGACGAAGATTATCCTTAACGGCAACTTTTAACGTCCCTTCAGACTCAATTTCTGCCCATTCTCGCGCCGTTACCAACTGAGGTGTCAATGCCAAAAAAGCAACTGCTATAACTAGATTTAAAAGCCGATTCATGAGTCTGCTGGATTGATACGCTTCAGAAAATTTAACACCTGACGGGAATTTTGCAGGATAACGATCTGTTTTTCTCGATCGCACTGGTTTAGTTTAGCTTTAATCTTTGGTACCTGTAGTCGCGGAAAGTCCCAAACATATTTTAAAAATTCCCAATTCCAGCGTTCGGGGCAGTCTGTCGCCATATCTGGTCTAGTTTTACCAGAATACTGTAAATAACGCTTAAATATTCGGCTCAAACATAAATAGCGATTAAAATCGAGCCAAATAACGGTATCTGCTGCGGCTAAACGAACATTCATCGTACCGCCATAATTACCGTCAATAATCCAGCAATCTCCCTCAATCAACTCCTGATGTATAGCAATCGAAGTATAGGTTAGGACGTTTGTTTAACAGCTAAATCTACTCTTTCTCGAAAGTCATCAATACTAC
>JBCBIN010000127.1:0-8674 GCA_038524555.1 Cyanobacteria bacterium J06623_7
TGATCGCCAAATTATTACTGGTTCTTGGGACAATACGATTAAAGTGTGGAATCTTCAAGGCGAATTGCTCAAAACCATAGTGGCAGGCAAAAAAAGAATCTGGGATCTTGCTCTTTTTCCGGATGATAAGACAGTAGTTGTAGTTTCAGAAAATGCTAATCTTGTCAGACTGACTAATCCCTTACTCAATGTACTTCAAGGTCATAGCGATCCAGTAATCGATGTAACTTTTAGCCCCGATGGAGAGTTTATTGCTTCAATTTCAGACGATAGCACCCTAAGACTGTGGAATGACCAAGGCTCTCCAATGACTACTGTTTTCCATAAAGATTTTGGATTGGGGGTTGATTGGAGTCCCGATGGTAAAGAGATAGCAGCAGGAAATTGGAATGGCTTGCTGAGTTGGTTGCAAGTCAAACAATTGCCAAATAAAAAATTACCTCGATCAACGATCAACATACAAAAAAGTATTAGAGCTCATGGGGTTGGGTTATGGCGAGTCGCCTTTAGTCCCAATGGTAAATTTATTGCAACCATCGGCGAAGATCGCCGGGCAAAGCTGTGGGATCGTCAAGGAAACTTAATCGCGACCTTCACCAAGCATCAAGATGTAGTTCGAGGTCTGGCGATTAGTCCTGATAGTCAAATAATCGCTACGGCTAGTTACGATAAAACAGTTCGATTATGGAATACTCAAGGAAAACTATTAGCATCCGTTGAAGACCCGCAATATGGCATGAGTGCCATAGCATTTAGCAATGACGGGGAGATAATGGTAACAGGAAACACTGAGGGGACACTCCAATTGTGGCAAGTTGCGCGATCGCCAGAAAAAGTTACTCTGCATCTATTAAAAACAGTTACCGAGCATAAAAATGAAATCAGAAAATTGGCATTTAGCCCCGACGGTCAACTAATTGCTTCTGCTAGTGGCGACTCGACCGTTAAAATTTGGCATCGTGATGGGAAATTTCTCAAGACTTTTTACGGACATGAGCGTCAAGTATGGAGTGTCGCATTTAGTCCTGATGGTAAAAAAATTGTTTCTAGTAGTGAAGATAAAACCGTAATTATTTGGGATCTAGATTTAATGTTCGATCTCGATTTACTCGCTGCTGGTTGCACCCAGATTCAAGACTATCTCAGGACTAATCCTCACGTTCAAGAAAGCGATCGCAATCTGTGTCAGAATTAACTATTTTCCAAGCTACCAGTTAAAGAATTTTGTGTGAAATAATTCCGATAGAGTTGACAGCTTACAATATCGCAATCGCCAATAGGTTTAATTAATCCCATCCCTCTTAGTTTGTATGCCGCAATTGGTTCTAAAGATAGTGGAGTGTCAATTGCCAGGAGTGAATTAAAATATCTAGCCAGTTGAGGAGCTTGTTGCAAATTTAACCAATGTCTGAGCAAATGATTGTAATAAATCCCTCCTGGATTGCTGGCCGTTGCTAAAATTTCGGTCAGGGTAACTTCTTGACGGCTGAGATGATACAGGGCAACGTGAATTAATTCGGGATGCCCGCCGACAAAATCGTTGAGTAGTTCGGCATTTTGATTATTTTGCCAATCTAATTGGTATTTTCTGGCTAGCTCATTGACCTGTAAATTGTCGAAACTCATCAATTCAATCGGCAAACCCACATTACAAGGAGAAAGATTGACGCTTAAGGGAATAGTTATTTCTGTGGTGTAAATCGTCACCATCCTTAATTTTTGCCAACAAGAAGTCCTTTTCCCTTCTTCGTACCACGAACGCAACAAAGGTAAAAAATCTCGTGCTAGTTCAGGATGTTCAAAAATCAGGTCTAGTTTATCAAATGCTAAGACAATCGGGCGATCGCTCTGTTCGAGAAGATGATAGCGAAAATAAAGACTACAACTAACTTTACTGCCGATATCTTCATCCCAATAGTTATCTAGTTTCGCCTCGCGATCTAGTTGCTGACTGGCGTTAACACAAATAAAACGTAAAAAGCGGTTGAGATCCTTAAAAAGTTCGGAGTCAATTTGAGCTAAATTGAAACTAACTACGTTATAGTCCTTACTCAAAGCACAATCTATAACTCTCAGTAGCAGCGATGTTTTGCCCATGCCTCTTGAACCTTTGATTCTAATTAAGGCTCCAGGGCGAGCTAGCTCTTGGTAAATTTTTGCTTCTATGGAGGGACGTTCGATGTAAAAAGAAGAGTTTAAGGCAACCGCACCACTGGGATAGCTAACGTAAGCCTTGCTATCTACAGAAGTAAGATAGGACATTAACAGTAAACGGCAGTTCTTTTTAGAGACATCTTCACCCAGTAATGTAGAAAGCTTTTTGTATAGTTTAGGAGCCGCTACTTTAGTTAAATAACCAGGACTATAGCTCTGCTGCTGACCAATTTCACTGTAAGTTACATTATTCCAAATTCCTTGTAATAGTAAAATTTCAACCTGTGATAGAGAAGATAACCCCGTCGCTATTAGCTGCTTATTTAAAAGCTTAACAATAGAATCAAGAGTCATAGGAGTTAAAATTCATAGAGCTAATTGTATTAGATAGGTTTAATGGTTTGCAAAAAATGGAAAACTCGATTCGTAAAACTTAAATTTTGTAATCTAAATAGTAATTTCAATATCTGTAAATGTAATTTTAATTATGACTCACCAGCATCACCAAGAGTAGTAATGTGAGGAAATGAAACTTTAATGTATGTAGGTCAACACAAACCAATAAAAAGCCTAAAAATTGATTAGTGGGATCGCTTTGTCGGTTACTTCTGCCAGGTAAAATAGAGGCGAGCTCCCTCTCCTAACTGAGATTCAACCTAGACGCGACCGTTTTGACCCTCGAAATTTTTTTGACAATCGACAAGCTAATATCCGTATTCTCTAACGTATCTCTCGGCTGTAAAGTCTGAAAAAGAGTTTCTACTACTGCTGGGTCGATTCAGCCCTTACTAGTAGTATTTTTTTCCTGGTGGATACTTAACCAACGACCAACCAAATTAGCGATTTTTGCCGCCGTTATCGACTTTATTGGCGTTGGATTGCTCGTACTCACTCTTGCTGATCGACTCGATCCAGTGGGCATTATCGCCGCGATCGCCGGAGCGGCAACTATAGGATTGGGAATGGTATTGCTCAAACTCTGTCAACCCCCGGTATCTTTAATCGTGTTTACTGCCTGGCAGCCAACGGTAGGTGGACTAGTGCTGCTGCCCGTCGCTTTATTTACAGAAGGAACCTTTTCTGAGGTAACGAGAACTAACCTCTGGGGCTTTATTTATTTGAGTCTCATCGGCACGGGATTGGCTTATGGACTCTGGTTTCGAGGCATTGCTCGATTGAGTACCACCGGCGCAGCTTATTTGGGCTTGCTCAGTCCGGTTATGGCTTCAACCATCGGCTACTTTAGGCTACAGGAAACATTTACTCCGATTCAGCTATTGGGGGGTGGGGTCGTATTAACCGCAGTGGTGATGGGTCAACAAAGTTAAAGTTCATTCCTAGCGAGAAGCCGATATATAGACTGCCTGGGTAGAATTCCCTGAAGCTAATTAGATATAATTCTCAACAAGCATCAAATAAGATGGCTTACTTTTTGACGTAGAGCAGACGCACTATCTAGCTCTGATATATTTCCTGCTAAATTGAGTTTTATATGACATCCAATATTGATCGACGAGTATTAAATGCTCTCAAAGAAGCCAAAGAGAAACTAGCCGCCGTCGAGGCACAAAGCAACGAATCGATCGCTATTATCGGCATGGCAGGGAGATTTCCTGGAGCGAATAATATTGATGAGTATTGGCACAATTTACAACAGGGAATTAACTCGATTAGATTTTTATCCCCGGCGGAATTACAAGCATCGGGAATTGAACAAGATTTAAGCGATAATCCTAATTATGTAAGAGCATATAGCAGCTTCGATGGCATTGAAGAGTTTGCTGCCGAATTTTTTGGTTATTCTCCCCTAGAGGCCGAGGTTATTGACCCCCAACAGCGTATATTTTTGGAATCAGCCTGGACGGCACTGGAAAATGCGGGTTACGACAGCGATCGCCTTGAGGGAAGGGTTGGAGTCTTTGCCGGCTCGGCACTAAATACATATTTACTCAATCTAAATTCAGCCTCAGAATTGTCAAGTAAACTAAATGATGTTCAGGTAGTTATTGGCAACGTGATGGGCTTAATGCCCACGCGAGTATCTTATAAATTAAATCTTAAAGGTGTCAGCTGCGGCATCCAAACGGGCTGTTCGACTTCTTTAGTCGCGGTTCACTTAGCCTGTCAGAGTTTGCTCGACGGGGAATCCGACATGGCATTAGCCGGGGGAATCACGATTAATGCCGCTGGTAAACAGGGCTATCTCTATCAAGAAGGTAGTATTGCTTCTCCCGATGGTTACTGTCGTGCTTTTGATGCCGAGGGAAAAGGGACGGTATTTGGTAATGGGGTCGGGATTGTCGTCTTGAAACGATTGTCCGCAGCGGTTAGGGATCGGGATCGTATCTGGGCGGTTATTAAAGGTTCGGCAGTCAACAATGATGGTGGCGATAAAGTTGGTCTAACTGCTCCGAGTATAGCGGGACAAGCAGAAGTAATTGATCGCGCCCTCCAACAGGCTCGGGTAACGCCGGAAACTATTAGCTATGTTGAAGCACACGGTACGGGGACTAGCTTGGGCGATCCCATTGAGCTGGCAGCATTAAACAAAATCTTTCGTAATAGTCAGAGTAGATGTGCAATCGGCTCGGTGAAAACAAATCTAGGACATTTAGACGCCGCCGCAGGTATCTCGGGCTTGATTAAAACTATTTTGGCTTTACACCACCGGCAAATTCCTCCTAGCCTGAATTTTCAAAGTCCCAATCCGGAAATAGATTTTGCCAACAGTCCTTTCTATGTCAATACAAAACTAGCCGAATGGTCGGTAGAGAATATCCCCAGGCGGGCGGGAGTAAGTTCTTTTGGTATGGGCGGGACGAATGTTCATGTTGTTTTAGAAGAAGCGGGGAAGCGGGGAAGCCCGAAAGAAGTGGCCACATATGAGGAGCGAGGAACGCAGTTATTAGTCGTTTCAGCCAAGACGGAAACAGCCCTAAAAAAGGCAACTGATAATTTAGTCAGTTACCTGCAAGAGCATTCCGATCTAGATCTAGCGGCGGTTGCTTATACTCTCCAGGTAGGCAGAAAGGCTTTTAGCTATCGTCGGATGGTAGTAGCAGCAACTAGAGAAGAAGCGATCGCCAAGCTAACTACATCTGGGATAATCCAACATCAAGCAGAAATAGAGCGTCCTATTACCATGATGTTTTCAGGACAGGGCTCCCAGTATGTCGGCATGGCGGGAGGACTATATCAAAATGAACCGGTTTTTCGCGAAAATTGCGATCGCTGCTGCCAAATTCTCGAACAATATTTGGATATACCCCTGAAAAATATTATTTTCTCTCCCGCATCTTCTGCTCAAATAAATCAAACTCAATTTGCTCAACCTGCTATCTTTACCATTGAATATGCTCTGTCTCAACTATGGATATCTTGGGGAATTAAACCAACCAACGCGATTGGACACAGCATTGGGGAATATGTCGCCGCAACCCTAGCAGGAGTATTTAGTTTAGAAGACGCTCTAAGAATAGTGGCTAAACGAGGACAGTTAATGCAGCAATGTCCTACGGGAGCAATGTTATCGGTGGCAATGTCTGCTGATGATGCTAGGTCGATGATTAAAGACTCCCCTGATTTATCTCTGGCGGTAGTTAATGCCCCAGAACTGTGTGTAATTTCGGGGACAGAAAAGGCGATTTCGCTATTGGCAACCAAATTACTCCAACAGGGTATTGCTTGTCGTCGATTACGTACTTCCCACGGTTTCCATTCGGCAATGATGGAGGGGATTCTCGGCGAATTTGCTGCCGAATTTAACCTCGGGACAAACGGTAGTTCCCTCTTACACCAACCCCAATTACCTTTTATCTCCAACCTCACCGGTACTTGGATTACGGATGCAGAAGCAACGGATCCTCAATATTGGGTTAAACATATCCGTCAGACAGTCAATTTTAGTGCGGGAATCCAGACAATTCTCGCAACTGGCAACAGTATTCTCTTGGAAATCGGCGGAGGCAGAACTCTGGCTACTCTCGCCCAACAGCACCCGGCTAGTTCTACAACTACTTGCTTGACTTCTTTACCCCATCCCCAAGAAGAGATAGCCGCTCCTGAATTTATGCTCGATACTCTCGGGCAATTATGGTTGGCGGGGGTGAAGATCGATTGGAATAGTTATTATGGAGACCAACATCCCGGTCGTATTCCGCTGCCGACTTATCCTTTTGAAAGACAGCGTTACTGGGTCGAGCGCACTTCTCAACCCCCTTCCCATTCCCTGACTAATTCGTCTTCTCCAACCGCTATAGCCTCGTCAGTTAAATCGACCAAGTCAAGCAAAAATCCAGAGCTAAAAAAATGGTTTTATCTCCCCTCTTGGCAGCGTTGTCAGCCCTTAGTCGAGCGCGAAATAGAGCTGGCAGAAAAGTATAAATGTCTAGTTTTTAGTCGCTACGATTTATTTTCCCAAGAATTAAAAGCCAAACTCAAAGAGCTGGGTTGTGATGTAACTACAGTTGCTACAGAATCACAGTTTAGCCAGCAAAATGCCAATGCTTATAAATTAAATCCCCATCGCTACGAGGACTATGTAACTTTAATCGACGATTTAGCCAGCGAACAGAAGTTACCACAAAAAATAATTTATTTATGGACTCTCTCCGATGTCGAAATATTTAATCGAGATTCGGTTCGGGAATTTAACAGCCTAGTTTATCTCGCTCAAGCTCTAACAGCGAGACAGCTTAATCAACCGGTTCAGCTAGCTATTATCACCAGTAATGCTCATGAGGTAACGGGAATAGAAAATCTCGATCCCAATCGAGCCATGATAATGGGTGCTTGCAAAGTTATTCCTCAAGAATTCCCCCAAATCATAGCCCATAATCTCGATCTGGAAATAAATAATTTAAGCCAACCTAACGTATTGAGTAGCATAGTTGCCGATGTTCTCACTCTGCCTTCGGAAAATGCGATCGCCTATCGTCGTAACTATAAATGGCAGCAAATTATTGCCCCCCTATCCCTGACTCAGCAAAAGTCTTTACCGATAAAAGAGGAGGGGACTTATCTCATTGCCGGAGATTTAGTAGACGGATTGGGATTGATGTATATTCAGTATTTAGCCAAAGAATATCGAGCAAAATTAGTCTTAATTGGTCGAGAAGGATTACCAGCCCAAGCTGATTGGCAACAGTGGTTAGAGAGCAATCAAAATAGTCCTGCATCTAATCTAATTCAACAGTTACACAATTTATCTGAGTCGGGAACAGAAATAATCTTTATCGCCGCTCATTTAGCCGCCTATCTAACAGACGAAACGGCAATAGCATCTTGTTTCGCCGAAACCAGGGAGAGATTTGGACGGATTGATGGGGTAATATATGCCGGTACCATGGGAGATAGCTATGCCTGTCCGCTACAGTCCCTCACATCAGCAACCATAGATCGACAGCTACAAACAAAAATACATGAGCTAGTGGTTCTCGATCGCCTGTTCGCCGATACCAAACTGGACTTTTTGCTCTTACAATCCTCCCTATCTTCTATTGTCGGGGGGGTTGGCTTTACGGCATATACTGCGGCAAATATCTTTATGGATACCTTTGCCAGTCTTAAAAATGCGGAAGGAAAAACTCCTTGGTTTAGCATTAATTGGGATGGCTATAGTCAAGCAACAGACAAGGCAAAGACCGGTTTAAATCTAGTCGATTTAGCGATCGAACCGGCAGAAGCTTGGGCCATAACTAAAATAATTTTGAGCAATAATATGCCCCAGGTGATCGTCTCGCCCACAGATCTACAGTCCAGAATAGACAAATGGATTAAGCCCAAATCTCTAGTGGAAATAGATAAACTTCAGGCTCAAATTAGTCTCAATGCTCTCAGCAATCAGAAAAAGCCCCGGGTGACGGCGGAATATTTGGCTCCGAGAAATCAGATCGAACGAGTGGTGGTAAAGGCGATGGAAGAGTTATTAGGTATCAGTCAAATCGGTGTAGACGACAACTTCTTTGAACTGGGAGGGCATTCCTTACTCGCGATCCAAATAGTATCCCGATTGCGAGACGAATTTCAGGTAGATGTGCCCATGCGTGAATTTCTGTTTGAATCACCTACTGCCGCCAAAATTGCCGGAGTCATTCATCATAATTTGACCGCAAACAACGATACAGATGTCGATGCGATCGAGCAACTGCTGACCACAGTAGAAAATATGAGTGAGGCAGAAATACAGACAATGTTAGATAACTGAAAAGCGCTCTTCCCCCTAAATGATGAAACGCTCTAAGATTCTAGCCCCATCTGCTGATGATAATCGCTACAGCCGATCGCCTGTTCGGTATTGGCAACGGCAGGGTTTACAGTACATTTAAGACGATAATCCCCCGTAAAAAAGCGGCATTTAGTACAGGGAATCTGATGCATTTTTTTCGCTTGGGCGACGACATCGATCGCACAGCTAATTAGACTCCAGGCACAAAGACCCACAATAGAAAAAGCTCCAACTGCACGAAGCTGGAGCAATATCGGTTTGATTAGATGAACAAAATTAACAGCGAAGTATGAC
>JBCBIN010000128.1:0-8649 GCA_038524555.1 Cyanobacteria bacterium J06623_7
TAAAAGTCAGAAGTCAAACAAGACCTTTCGATTTAGAGATTTGAGTGTTTATATAGTTATGTAGGTAAATTACACAAGTTTTAATCCTAATCTTTGATATCCAAGCTTGAACATCTTATATGAATTCCCTAGAGATGAGCCCTTTCCTATTTGTAACTGATTTAGATAATACTCTCGTTGGTGATGATGCGGCCCTAAATCAGCTCAATCAACAGCTAGCCGAGCATCGCGACCAGTATGGTAGCAAAATTGTCTATGCCACTGGGCGATCGCTCTATCTCTATCGTCTACTAGCCGAAGCTAAATCTCTACTGCCGCCAGATGCCTTGATTACCGCTGTAGGCACTGAAATGTACTTTGATCGCCAGCAATCACAGTACGATCCAGAATGGGCCAGTATTCTTGCTCGGGGATGGAATCGCGAGAAAATCGTCTCCATTGCCAATGAGTTTCCACAGTTGCAGTCTCAGCCAGAATCAGAACAAAATCCTTATAAAATTAGCTACTATCTAGCCGAGTCTGAAGCAAAATCAACCATAGCTAACCTAGAAACTGCCCTCAAAGAGAATGGTTTTAACATCAAGTTAATTTATAGTGCCGGTCAGGATTTGGATTTGCTGCCCCAAAACGGAGATAAGGGTTTAGCCGTCAAGTTTCTGCGTGAGAAATGGGACATTGCTCCAGAAAAGACGATTGTTTGTGGCGACTCGGGTAATGATATTTCGATGTTTCTGGGGGAAGAGAAGGGGTTAATTGTCGGCAACGCCAAGCCAGAATTGTTGCAGTGGTATGAAAATAATCGCGATCGCAGTAATTATTTAGCTAAGTCTAACTGTGCGGGGGGGATTCTCGAAGGGTTAAAGCACTTTAGTTTTATTTAGCCACACTAGGCACAAATAGTATCCTGTCGGACTCGCCTGAACTGTAGATTATTTTAGATTATTTTTTCCCCAATTCTGTGAGAACAATGCCAAGATGGGAGCAGATTCAATTGTGATTGTGGTTCTTGCAAATCCCTCGGCGTAGTTTCAGCAACGGCTCGGCTAGATAATAAGTCCAGCTCTATTTTTATAGCTGTAGCTATATCAACTGATTTACAGCAGAACCAAAATCGCTCTTTTTGGTGTGAGTGGGAATCGGTGGCAATGTTAAATAATCGAAGCGCAATCTTTTTAACAGTGGCAGTGGCAAGCGTTGTTTTACTGTCCGCATCAAAGGCGATCGCCGGAACCAATTTGGTAGAGCAAAACAAAATTAACTCGATACCAAAAAATCGTCAACTTAGCCCGTCGATAAACCGAGAACAGACAAATAAGTTACGGTCGAGCGATCGCTGGTTAATTGCTCAAACTACGAACATCCAGCAGCTACAAGATGTTAGGCCAAGCGACTGGGCATATCAGGCATTACAGAATTTAATCGGGCGCTACGGCTGTATTAGTGGTTTTAACGACAAAACATTTCGTGGTACGGAAACGGTCTCGCGGTTTGAATTTACGGCGGGTTTAAATTCATGTTTGACCACAATTGAGAAAAATTTGGCTCAGGCGGGAAATATACCCCAGATAGACATTAATATATTTCTGCGCTTGATGCAGGAGTTTCAGGCAGAATTGGCGATTCTCCAGGGTAGAGTTGATAGTTCCCGCGCCGTGGTAGACGACCTAGAGGCAACACAATTTTCTACCACCACTAAATTACAGGGAGAAGCTGTATTTGGCTTCAATAGTATTTTGTCGGGAGATGATGCGCAGACCAGTAGCGTATATGGCAGTCGTCTGCGTCTGGACTTATTGACTAGCGTTGCAGGAGATGATTTACTTTTGACTCGCATATCTCAAAATAACTTTGAGGGCTTTTCCTCGGAGATTGGGACTTTTCAAGGAAATTTGGCCTTTGCCACCGCTGAAGGTGATAGCATTCGTCTGGAAGATTTACATTATTCGTTTAATTTAGGCGATCGCTTGGGCTTGATTGTTGGTGCGGCAGGATTGGAGGCAGACGATATTGCCCCAACCATAAACTTCCTCGATGGCGATGGTGGTTCTCGCTCGATCTCTCGCTTTGGTACCCGTAACCCTCTTTACTATTCTGCCGGGGATGCGGGGATTGGTATTAACCATCGTCCATTGGATCGAGTTGAGATTAGTGCGGGCTATGTTGCCTCTCCGGCTAACGAACCGAGTTCGGGGAGCGGTTTATTTGATGGTCCCTATAGTGCCCTGGGTCAGATTACCATCGAACCTTTTGACAGTTTGAGTATTGCCGCCACCTATATTTACAGCTACAGTCAAAGCGATACAGCCACAGGAACCAATAGCGCTAATCTGCAAGCGGAGACAGAAGAATTATTTGGGGAACCAATTTCGACCACGAGCAGTTCTTACGGCTTAGAATTATCCTGGGCAATTAGCGATCGCCTAATTCTGGGGGGCTGGGGTGGCTTGAGTAAGGTTAGCAATCTCAATACTTTAAACCAGCAGGTAGAACGTGGAACTCAAGATATTTGGAATTGGGCGGCAACTCTGGCTATTCCTGATTTAGGTAGAGAAGGCAGCCTGGCAGGAATTCTGGTTGGCAGCGAACCAAAGGTAACTAATTCGACGATTGATAACCTAGAGTCAGATAGCGAACAATCGCTACACTTAGAAGCTTTCTATCAGTATCGGGTAAGCGATAATATCGCCATTACTCCGGGAGTGGTTTGGATTACGGAACCCGATAGCAATACCCCAGATAATGACCCGCTGGTAATTGGCACTCTACGAACTACCTTTAGTTTTTAAATCGTTGACAAGTACTTGATAGAAACGTTGTTTACTGTTTACTGCTAAATGTTAAGCTATCGGCAATTAATTTGCACGGTTAAATTTTTATGCCTTTCTATTTCTCCCTGGCAAAACTCGATACGATTCTTCAGCATAATCTAGTCCAAACCCTCAACCCCAGTCCAGATTCATCTGTTTTGGGTATTACTACCGATAGCCGTAGCCTCAAACCTCAAGAGCTTTTTATCGCGCTTACAGGAGAAAACTTTGACGGGCATAATTTTGCCTCCCAGGCCGCAGATCGAGGCGCGATCGCGATTATCGTTCAGCATCAAATCCCATCCATAACCACACCACAATTTATCGTTAAGGATACTCTTCAGGCATATCAGCAGATTGCTCGTTGGTGGCGCGATCGCTTTGAGATTCCCGTGATTGGCGTTACGGGTTCGGTGGGCAAGACCAGTACCAAAGAATTGATTTCGGCGGTCTTAAGTACTCAGGGGCAGGTACTCAAAACCGAGGCTAATTTTAATAACGAGATTGGGGTGCCGAAAACTCTGCTACAAATCACCTCAAAACACAGTTATGCCGTAGTAGAAATGGCTATGCGGGGTCAGGGAGAAATTGCCCTGTTAGCGGATATTGCTCGTCCCACCATTGGCGTGATTACTAATGTCGGGACGGCTCATATTGGTCGTTTGGGTTCGCGAGAAGCGATCGCCCAGGCTAAATGCGAGCTGTTGGGACAGATGCCCTCAACCAGTACCGCGATCTTAAATTACGATAATCCCCTGCTAATTGAAACTGCTAAGAAAGTTTGGCAGGGAAAGACAGTTACCTATGGTCTAACCGGAGGGGATCTATCTGGCGTAGTTGAGGCTGACAAAATTACTATTGGCGATCGCAGTTTGCCCCTACCCCTACCAGGAAAACATAATGCTAGTAACTATCTCGCCGCGATCGCGATCGCTCAAGAACTACAGATAGATTTTGCCCCCTTAGAAACAGGACTAGAAGTACAGCTACCCCGAGGACGAGCCCGTCGTTACGATTTAGTCAATGATGTAGTAGTACTAGATGAAACCTATAATGCTGGTTTAGAATCGATGCTGGCAGCGGTACAAATGCTCAAAGAAACTCCCGGCACCAGACATATTGCTGTTTTGGGCACGATGAAAGAGTTAGGAGAACATGCTCCCGAACTACACCTTCAGGTAGGGCAAAAAGTTCGCGAGCTAAATCTCGACCTACTTATGGTTCTCGCCGATGAAACGGCAACGAGAGAAATCGTTCGGGGTGCAGCCGGAATTACCGCCGAATGCTTTAGTGATCGCACTGCCTTAACCACTAAATTAAAACAGGTGATGCTACCCGGCGATCGCATTTTATGTAAGGCTTCCAATTCAGTCGGACTCAATCGGGTTGTTGAAGCCCTGATCGAATCAACTAAATCAAACTCATCGTCCTAATCGATTTACCCCACCCAAGCTATCTTTTTTCGGTCTTTTAACGACCTAGCTACTGAGGGATCATGTTAATTAAAATTAGGACGGTGGCGAATTAAATTTAAAAACTCTTCTCTAGTTTTTTGATCGTCTTGAAATACACCAATCATGGCGCTAGTAACAGTCCAAGACCCCGGTTTTTGGACTCCACGCATCGACATACACATGTGGGATGCCTCCATCACGACAGCAACTCCCTGAGGTTCGAGAATCTCTTGCACGCTTTCAGCAATTTGACGAGTCAAACGTTCCTGTACCTGCAAGCGACGAGCATACATCTCAACTATGCGGGCTAGCTTACTCAAGCCAACAACTTTTTGATTGGGGATATAGGCGACGTGTGCCCTACCCATAAATGGCAGCATGTGATGTTCGCAGAGACTGAAGAAGTTGATGTCTCTCACCAACACCATCTCATTATGTCCCTCATCAAAAATAGCCCCATTAACTAAATCTTCTAAGGATTGGTTATAACCACTAGTTAGATACTGCATGGCCTCGGCGACTCTTTTCGGAGTTTTGAGCAGCCCCTCTCGCTCTGGATCTTCGCCCACCGACTCTAGCATGGTGTAGACTGCCGACATCATTTTCTCTTTGGCGACCTCGGAAGTTGCCTTGATTTGTGCCGTTTGTCCGTTGTGGGTATTGCGGTCTGGTCTACTGGCAACCTGGTCTAATAGACTAGATTGTAGCGGGGTAGAATTATCTCCCACAGACTCATAACTATTGGAACCGTTAGAAGAAACTATTGTCATAATGTATTAGTTTTAGTAAAAAGCTAGTTTTAGTTGATTGGTTGGGTCATTACCTCATTCAGAGTGCCCCATTCATAATGCCCCTCCGCTAGGCATAACTACCATTTCCTCGACCACTGCATGACTGGGCAGCGTAGCCGCGTGGAGTATGGACTGAGCTACAACTTCTGGAGTTAACATAGCCTGGCGATCAAAGTCGGCTTTAACAGCATCTGTATCCCAGATAGGGGTATTAACAGAACCGGGGGAAATAATTACGGTTCGAATTCCCTGACTTCTTTCTTCCACCGATAGAGACTTACTCAAGGCAACTAAACCCGCTTTGCTGACACTGTAGGCACCCCATTCGGGGAAGGCGTTGGCGGCGGCGATGGAAGCAACATTGATGATCGTGCCCGAACCGCGCGATCGCATCTGCGGCAAGATACCTTTGACACATTGAAAAACGCTCGTTAGATTTAGCTCGAGCACCCGTTGCCAATCAGCAAGACTCGTTGCCGACAAGGTGTTGGTATAGCCCATTCCGGCATTATTAACCAGGATATCTATTCCACCAAAGGAATTAGCGATCGCGGCAATTGCTTCAGGGACATCCTCGACCAAGGATAAATCGAGGGGATAGGCTTTCGCTCTAGTCTTGGTTTGTTGCTCGATTTCTGCTGCAATCTGCTGGAGTTTTGACTCCGAACGACTGATTAAAGCAACTTCAATCCCTGCCGTGGCAAAAGCAAAAGCGGTGGCTCGACCAATCCCGCTACTTGCCCCCGTAACTATGGCTCGTCGCTGATTTGAAGGTGGATTCATGCTGATTTAAGTTAATTTGCCCAGCTCAATAAATGTAAAAATTTAACATAGAAGATAAACCGCGCCAACAGCTACAGGACTTACCGACTTGTTAATCTGTTTGATAATTGGTGAAAATGCCCTGGAGAAAATTGCTATTGTCAGTATTTGATTAGCTTGGTATCGATTGTGACAGAGTATGCCCCAGACAAGAGGTAATAGTTATAGTAGTTGAGTTAGACAGAGCTAATTTACTCTGCCGAGCAAACCTACTCATCATCAAGCTAAAGCAAACCGACGGATCGGGTTAAGATGCTACATGAGAATCTTTGTAACAAAATGTTGCTTCAGCATTATAGCATTCTCAAATATACATCTGTCTTGAGGATTACCTTTGGGTTTGACCCTCTTGACAAATCGCCAAAATTGCGGTGTCTACGATAGATTGAGAATTGATATCTTTGATAACAAAGCGCAAATCTTTAACCGGCCAGGGTTTCAAAACGACCCATGTTGCGGAACTTCTCGTAACGCAGTTCTTGTCTTTGTTGGGGAGATAGCTGACCCAACTCTTCTAGATTACGGCAAATTGCCTCCTTGAGTTGAGCCGCAGCTTCGACGGGGTTAGCATGAGCTCCACTGCTGGGTTCGGTAATAATCTCATCAATTAAATCTAATTCTTTTAAATCCCAAGAAGTGATTTTCAGCGCGGCGGCAGCACGGTCTGATTTTTGGGCATCTTTCCACAGAATCGCGGCACAGGCTTCTGGACTAGCAACGGTATAGACGGAATGTTCGAGCATTAGCAGACGATCGGCAACACCAATACCGAGAGCGCCTCCCGAACCACCTTCACCAATAACAGTACAGATGATGGGAACTTCAAATCCAAACATCTCTCGCAGATTGTAGGCGATCGCTTCTCCCTGACCTAGCTTTTCGGCTTCCACTCCCGACCAAGCTCCCGGAGTATCAATAAAGGTCAAGATGGGCATACTAAATTTGTTGGCGTGCTTCATCAACCTCAGGGCTTTGCGATAGCCCCCAGGAAAAGCCATACCGAAATTACGAGCGACATTATCTTTTGTATCCCTACCCTTTTGGTGCCCAACCACCACGACTGGCTGCCCGTCAATCCGAGCAACGCCCCCAACCAGAGCCGGATCGTCATAACCTCCACGATCGCCATGTAGCTCCAGCCACTCATCGCTAATAGCCTGGATATAGTCTAAAGTGCTGGGACGACGGGGATGACGTGCTAGCTGAAGTCTTTGAGCGGGAGTTAGGGTACTAAATATCTCCTGCCGCAGTTCTCCGGCTCTGACCTCAAGCTGAGTTATTTCAGCCGAAACGTCTACCTGATTTTCTTCCGCCAGGGTTTTTATCTGCTCGATTCTCGACTCTAACTCGCTTAGAGGCTTTTCAAAATCTAATAAAAAGGTTTTACGCTTAGTCTTAGCCATAGCTTACGGATAGTTATTTTGGTTGAAATTTCAATCCCCTTTCTTCATTATCTGCTATCGAGGATCGTTTTCCCTAATTTCCGCGATCAAGAACGCCAAATAATCTAAGACCGATGGGAGCTATTTTATTATTTTCGATCTGAAAGCGGTACCGGAGCCAGTCACACAATCTTGGCTTTAACAGTACCGCAGATGTTTAGAGATATTCAGGGATATTTAGTTAACTAGTTAGAATTCTGACGAATAAACTGCACTAGCTGTGCGGTTAATTGGGGATTGCGCCAGCCTTTTTCCGTCTCTTCTAGAATAATCTTCAGTGCCGCCTCGGGACTGTAGGCTTGCTTGTGAGGGCGATCGCTAGTCAGAGCATCATAGATATCGATAATTTGAAATATCTGAGCTAAATAGGGAATATCGGATTGCGATAAGCCATCGGGATAGCCCCCGCCGTCCCAACGTTCATGATGGTGGCGTACAATGGGTAACACACCGTAACGATGGCGTAATGACTGACAGATCTCTTCTCCGAGAGACACATGTTCCCGAATTAGTTCTTTTTCTTCATCCGTTAGGGCTCCTGCCTTGAGCATAATGGCATCAGGAATGGCGATCGTGCCAATATCGTGGAGGTGAGCGGCAAAAGCTAAGTCGTCAATTTCATCCTGACGTAGACCGAGATATTGACCGAAAGATTTAACTAGAGACGCAACTCGGACACTGCCTCCTTTAGTTACTGAACGGCTATCTATTGCTCTGGCGATCGTAAACAATATCTGTTCTGTCTGCTTAGATTCATCACCAATTCGCTTTTGACTAACTAAAGATTTGACCCTGGTAGATAGCTCGATGCGGTTTAACGGTTTGACTAAGACATCACTACCTCCCGCTTCCATGGCTCTAATTCTTTCTTCTCTATTGTTGCTAAGAGTAGTAAAGACAATGGGAATATTGTTAGTGCGGTAGTTTCTTTTAATCTGGCGACACAGAGCAAAGCTATCTAGACTTCTCATCATAGCGCTGAGTAAGATTAAATCGGGCTGATGTCGCTCGATGTTGCTTAAAACCTCATCTTCTGTACCAGCTTCAATCGTCTCGTAACCATCTAGCTGTAGCAAATCCGATGTGGTCATTAGACTCAGGGGATTTTCATCCACAATTAAAATTTTGGCAGTGGGCACATCGAAATCTTCACTTGCTGAAGGATAATTTGGAATAGCTACCGGATACTCGCCAACTTTTTTCATTTATTTTCTAGCTAATTAGGAAAATTTTAAAACCTGCTGTTAATCTAAACTTGATCTCAATAAACTCTAATTTTTTTAGATCCAGCTAGCAACCTGCTACTGAGATTTAGGAGGGTGCTAACTTTTAG
>JBCBIN010000129.1:0-8617 GCA_038524555.1 Cyanobacteria bacterium J06623_7
GTTAAGCTTATCTAATGAATCTAGGTTAATAGATAATTAACTAGTATAAATTAACCGATATAAAATGTTTTGAATATGGCTTTATTGCCGGAAAACTTAACGTTAAATTACCGGCGATCAAGAAATGCTGGAATTGTCTATAGTTCCAAACCAATGCCAGAACTGAGCAAAATTATTGGACTGTATCTACAGGTTTTACAATCAAATTCAAACTGCCATATTGATTCTAAATCTCTAATTTATGGTCGTTGTAAGTGAAAACCAGGCTGGGTAGTGCACTTATGTACTACTATCTGATCTCCCAATTTCTAATACCCCGAACTAATAACGTAAAAGATACGAGTAATTAATCCGAACAACTATAAAATCTCCTAATTTAATCAACTTAACTTTAAATTTAAGAAACTGCTAAAAGTTCAATCAGGAATTAAGAATGAGGCTCAAAAAGCTCGGCTCGGAGCAAATAACTATCGATAAAAAATTACTCAATCTCAATAACCGCCAATTCTTTTTGTTGGACGGCCTGATTTTTTGTTTGACTCCCCTGTTAGCCATGATTTTGCGACTCGACGACTTAACCAGGGTTAAGGATTATTACACGGGATTAGTTATCGCCACCATTGCCTTTACGGCGATCAAGCTGGTTATATTTACTATCGGCGGATTTTATAAGCGTTATTGGAAGTACGCCAGCATCGACGAAGTAATTGAAATTACGGCTTTAATTACTACTGCCGTTGTCAGTGAAATCATTTTGCTGAGTATCGTCCAGTATGTCATCGGTACAGAATCGGAGCTGTATCTAGTTCCTCGTTCTCTGCCCCTACTCGACGGAATTTTGAGCTTAATTTTTGTTGGTGGTATTCGCTTCAGTATTCGAGCCGCTGCCCGCAAAAGCCAGAAACGTAAGAACTTCTATAAGCGCGATCGCGTTTTAATCGTCGGTGCAGGAGATGCGGGGGTTTCGATTCTTCAAGAAATGCGTCGTAACCTCAAACTAGGGTTGAATCCCGTCGCCTTCGTTGATGATGACCCCAAAAAGCTCGGACTGAATATTCAGGGTCTGTCGGTAGTTGGTAATCGCTTCCGGCTGCCAGAAATTGTCTCGGCGCACAATATTCGCCAGGTTGTCATTGCTATGCCCACTGCCTCGGGCAAAACCATCCGAGAAATTGTCGATGTGTGTCAGGCGATTGGCGTATCGGTGAACACTCTACCTGCCACTAACGAAATTCTCGACAATAGCAACCGCGCTAGCGTCTTAAGAGAGGTCAAGATTGAAGATCTGTTGCGACGAGAGCCGATTCAAACTGATGCTCGGGCAGTATCCCAGTTGTTAACCGGCAAGGTGGTCTTAATTACCGGTGCCGGCGGGTCGATTGGTAGCGAACTTTGCCGCCAAATTTTCCGCTGTCGTCCGGCAAAAATGATTTTATTAGGACATGGCGAAAACTCAGTTTTTAATATCCAAGAAGAGCTACAGCAGGTACTACAGATACTCCAGCAGGAGCAATCGGCTCGTCAGCTCACTCAACTAATTCCCTACATTGCCGATTTAAGAATTAAGCCTCGTCTAGAAGCAGCATTCCAGGTTCATCAGCCCGATATTGTTTTTCATGCGGCAGCCCACAAGCACGTTCCCCTAATGGAGTTAAACCCTCCTGAAGCAATTACCAATAACGTTCTGGGTACAAAAAATTTGCTCGATTTGGCGATCGCTCATGATGTGGCTAATTTCGTAATGATTTCTACCGACAAAGCCGTCAAGCCGACCAATGTTATGGGAGCGAGTAAACGTACCGCTGAAATGCTGGTCTTAAAAGCCGCAAGAAGTAGCGGTAAGCCCTATGCCGTAGTTCGTTTTGGTAATGTTTTGGGCAGTAGGGGTAGCGTGGTACCCAGTTTTAAAAAGCAAATTGCTAAAGGTGGGCCAGTAACCGTAACTCATCCGGAAATATGTCGCTATTTTATGACTATTCCCGAGGCGGTGCAGCTCGTACTTCAGGCTTCTGTCTTGACTAGCCAAAACAGTCAGGGTCAGATTTTTATGCTGAATATGGGTCAACCGGTCAAGATTGTCGATTTAGCTCGGGATTTAATCAATCTTTCTGGTTATGAAGTGGGTCAAGATATCGATATTGTCTTTACCGGATTGCGACCGGGGGAAAAGCTTTACGAGGAACTGCTGGTTGAAGGAGAAGAGTATGACTCTACGGCTCATGAAAAGGTTTTGGTGGTTAAAAATGCCAGCCGCATTGTTCCAGCCAATTTGAATACGACCATTGATGTTCTCTGTCGGGCTGCCGCAGATAACGATGTCAATCTGATTGTTTATCTTCTCGAACGTCTCGTTGAAGGTTATGTAACCAAATACCAGCAGGTGGATACAGAGCGAGCTCAACGCAGCCTAGAAAAAATTATTAGTGAAGCCCATGCCTTAAATTCGGTTGTGGTGGGTCAGCAGGAAGAGTTTAACCCCCGTCCCAGCTTACCGAGCTTTAATTATGTTACTCGTCTTACTCCTACCGAACTAGAGCGGGGTATTCGACAGGCATTAGAAAATGAGGAATTTAGTCTCTATTATCAGCCGGTCATGAGCTTGAGAACGGGGGAAGTGAGAGAGTTTGAAGCTCTACTGCGCTGGAACCACCCTCATTTAGGATTGATTGCACCACCAAAATTTATTGCCGCTGCGGAAGAATCGGGACTAATTATTCCCCTACAGCGCTGGATTATTGAGACTGCCTGTAAACAGCTCCAGCTCTGGCAGTCCAACCCTAACTATGAGGCGGAGATTGGGGTCAGCATTAATATTCCTAGTCCCCAGCTATTTCAGCCCAGCCTAGTCAAGCATTTAGAATTTAATCTCGATAAGTATCAAATCAGCCCCCACTTAATTACCTGGGAAATTTCCGAATATCTCATTGGTGAAAATCCCCGAGAGGCGATCGCCATTCTGCCCTTGCTCAAAAAACTGGGCATTCAGCTCCAGATCGATAATTTTGGGCGGGTTGCTTCAATTTATGGACGGGTACAGCCGAACTTACTATATCAGGAGTTCGAGCGGGTCAAAATAGACCGTTATTTACTCCAGCTAATTGCTAGTGATGCTCAAGCCTGGAATATGTATCGCAAAATTGTGCTTGATTTAAAAACTTGTGGGCTGGGAATTACCGCCACGGGCATTGAAAATCTATCTCAGCTCAATCGAGTCCGAGAGTTAGTCGGCGATCGCGGACAGGGGAACTTGTTATCGCGACCTCTAAATGCTATTGAAGCGATTAAATTGGCAGGAACCAAAGGTGGAGTTAACTTTAATTCTAGTAGTTTGAATTAACCACAGTTCATCTATCTATCTGATATTTTATGATGGAGTACTTGAGTAGTTACTGCGACAGGCTACAGTACTAATAACTATTAAGATATCGTCGATAATTTGTACATTTTACTGGTTAATAATATCTGTTTATTTTAATTATTAAATAACTCTTGGAAAAACTTTAAAATTTTGATTTCTTAGATAGACAAGCCAGGAAAATTTATATTTGGACAACGTATTTAAAAGGTATCAAGTTTTTTTATTCACACTAGACGTGCAGTAGAAATAGAAATTAAGCAATCTCGATACTTCAACAGTTATCAAGTTAATCAAGTCACCTATTTTCGCCTCTAAAATACTAATTATTTATTCAATAATTTTTTATTAGATTTCGCTAGCAATCATCTTGACCTGGCTAATCGAATAAATCACAAAATACATTTAGAATTAACCAAATGTATTATATTATTATAAAAATTTTAACATAGACATATTTAGCAATTTAATTATCTCAATTTAAGACAGGTATATTAAACCGACATATTCAATGCAGACAAGCAAACCATTAACTTTAAAGCGTAATTTTTCCTGGACTTTTGTGGGTAATGCTGTCTATGCCGCCTGCCAGTGGGGCATGTTGGTGGTGTTGGCAAAACTCGGTAGTCCAGAAATGGTGGGAACCTTCACCCTCGGTTTGGCGATTACCGCGCCAATTTTCATGTTTAGCAATCTCCAGCTCAGGCATATTCAGGCAACAGACGCGCGGCAACAGTATGTTTTTGGCGATTATTTTGGCTTGCGGCTAATTTCGACCCTATTAGGTTTGATAGTGGTAATGGCGATTGTTTTAGCGGCGGGCTATCGCTGGCAGGTTTCCCTAACGATTTTGCTGGTCGGATTGGCAAAAGCCTTTGAATCAATTAGCGATGTCTTTTACGGTCTAATTCAGCAGCATGAGCGTATGGATCGGATTGCTATTTCTTTGATGATTAAGGGACCTCTGTCTTTAGTCATGCTGGGATTGGGTATTTATCTAACTGGCAATGTAGTTTGGGGTACGGTTGGTCTAGCAATTAGCTGGGGCGTTGTGGCTCTGGGTTTTGATCTACGTAGCGGCAGATCGATCTTAGCCGGTCTTAATGCTGCCAATACCAAAACAATCGATAATCGAAAAAACAATGCGATCGCGCCTCGCTGGGATCGAAAAACCCTCAAGGAAATTATTTGGCTGGCTTTGCCCTTGGGTTTTGTGATGCTGCTCATCTCTTTGAACACTAACGTACCGCGCTATTTCATCGAGCAATATTTGGGCGAACGAGAGTTAGGTTTTTTTGCCGCTCTAGCCTACCTCATGGTTTCCGGCAGTATGGTAGTTAATGCTTTGGGACAATCGGCAACTCCCAGACTAGCCAAATATTATGCCGCCGAGCGGGGTGCAGCTTTTCGTCAGCTGATGTTTAAGCTTGTAGTTATCGGTGCAGGACTTGGTGCCCTGGCGGTCTTGGTAGCTGCGGTGGCGGGTAAGCAGGTATTGAGTATCTTCTATCAGCCAGAATACGCTCAATACTCAGATTTATTTGTCTGGCTGATGATAGCGGCAGGGTTTAGCTACGTATCTTACTTTTTGGGTTATGGCATGACAGCAGCTCGATACTTTCGGATTCAAATGCCGCTGTTTACCTTCACCACCTTAGTTTCTGCCGCCACTAGTTTTTGGTTGATTCCCACCATGGGTTTAAAAGGTGCCGCGATCGCCTTAATTGCCGGAGCCATTTCCGAAGCAGTATTTAGTTTAGGAGTAGTTGTACATGCAATCTATAAAATCGAACGATAAATCCTCTGGCGCAATTTCTCCCCAGTCACAACGACCAATTAAGGTGCTACACGTAGTGGGGGGCATGGTTCGTGCCGGTCTAGAGACCTGGTTGATGAATATTCTGCGGAATATTGATCGCGAACAGTTTCAGATGGACTTTTTGGTTAATACCACCGAGCCTTGCGCTTATGATGACGAAATTCGGGCTCTGGGCTGTAAGATTATCTGCTGTCCGCTGAACAGTCGGCAGCCTTGGAAATATTCAGCTCAGCTCAAGGGTCTTTTGCTAGAGCATGGCCCCTACGATATTATTCACAGTCAGGTATATCTCTTTAGCGGTGTGGTTTTACGGGTGGCGGATAAGGTCAATATTCCTACCCGCATCGTGCATATGCACCCTTTGGCAGATTTGAAAGAAAAAGACCTGTTGCGACCTCTCTATCGTTCCTTGATGACTAGCTTGATTGCACGTCATGCCAACTGGCTGCTAACGCCGTCAAAAACTAGCCTTAAGGCTTTTCAAGACATGTGTGACTGTAGCCGAATGGAGATTGAGATTCTCTATAACGGTGTCGATTTGCCCCAGTATGCCCGCCCCATCGAACGGGATGCAGTGCGTCGCCAGTATGGTCTGCCGACAGATAGACCAATAGTTATCTTTGTCGCTCGTTTTGCTCCCCATAAAAACCATTTACAGATGCTGCGGGTGGCAGAACAGATTGAACAACAGGGAACTAAACTACATTGGGTCATGGTTGGCTCTCACGGCGAGATGCTACCCGAAATTAAGGCAAAAGCTGCTGATTTAGACTATGTTTCCGTACTGGAAGGCGTTGCCGATATCTCCCCACTCTTGTTAGCCGCCGATTTATTTTTCTTCCCTTCAGTTGAAGAGGGTTTTGGAGTTGTGGCGATCGAAGCTGCTGCCGCCGGACTACCGGTAGTGGCAACCAATCTAGATACCATTGCCGAAGCCTGTGCCTCCAGCCACCGGACCTATATGTTCTCACCTAACGACGATACTACGGCACGCACCAACATTTTGCAGATTATTCAGAATGATGATTTACGAGCCAACTTAGCCGCCGATGCTCGGGAATGGGCAGCTAAATTTGATATCAGTAATTCAGTAGATAAGCTGTCATCCCTTTATCTTCAGGCACAGGCTGTATCTGAGGATAGTAGTTCCCGCTAGGGTTCGAGGCAATTTTGCAATAATCATTTTGTCCCCATGTTTAACACCTGTAAATACTTACTAGGACTGTCGTTAACCCTAATTATGGGTAGTCTGGCGATCGACCTGCTAATTAGCCCTGAATCTAGTGCTGCTGATGATGGTAGCAATCCGACGACAATTACCACCACTTATCGAGGCAGCAACGAGAATTTTGCCAATCCCGAACGAGGCTTTGCCACTGCCTATGAGCCACCCTGGCCAGAAAAAGTGACCTGGAACGTTTGTGAGGCGACGGAAGATAACTATAACTACACGGAGATGAATGGCCCGCTGGAGTTAGCCGCTTTACAACAAGACCGAGCCAACCATATTTCTCTCGCTCTCGTTCGCTATCATATCGCCAAACACCGTCACGAACCCCTCGCACCGGAATTTATCGAACGTCTCAATCTCGATTTTGCTACGGCACGTCAGGCAGGGGTTAAATTAGCAATTCGCTTTAGCTATAACTGGCCTCTAGGAGGACATGATGCCCAGGTTGATCGCGTTTTACAGCATCTGGAACAGCTCAAGCCGGTAATTCAATCTAATGTCGATGCGATCGCCTTTATGGAGGCGGGTTTTATTGGCTGCTGGGGCGAATGGCACCATTCCAGCAACAAACTGCTTGATGAGAAGCAACAGTACAGTATTAATCAAAATTCCCGGGCGATTATCGATAAAATCTTTGAGGTCTTACCTCCGGAGAGAATGGTAGCAGTACGCTATCCCCGCCATAAATTTCAGTATTTTGGCTCTCAAAACTGGCAACCTACGGCACCTTTAGAAGCATCGGAAGCTTTTAGCGGCAGTAATAAGGCTCGTTGGGCTCACCACGATGACTGTATTGTCTGTGGAGAATGGAATTACGGCACCTACTGGAGTCCTCGGGAAAACGCTCCGGAAGTACGCAAATTTATCGAGCAGGATAATCGCTATTTGGTTCAAAGCGGCGAACCCGGCGATCCGGGACAGCTACAGGTAAAGCAGGACGTAGATCGTGATGGCTATGTTCTGGGAGAACACGATTCTTGTAAGCGAATTGTCGAACTATTCAAACAAACTCGCTGGAGCGTACTTAACGTCAACTACAATCCGACCGCCCCCGTGGCCTATGATCGCTGGCGGAGAGAAGGTTGTTACGACGATATTACTAAAAAGCTGGGGTATCGCTTCCGCCTCCAGGAGTCATCTCTGACTAAGTACTATAAGCCTGGAGGGAGATTCCGGATGAACTTTAAGATTGTCAATGATGGTTGGGCTATACCCTACAATCCTCGGGCGTTAGAAATAGTGCTGCGCAATCGAGCTAGCGGCAAAATTTTTACCATGTACTTGCCTGAAGACCCCCGCTTCTGGCACCCGGAGGAGGTTCACACCGTTAATGTAGACCAACAGCTACCTCCAGACTTGGCACCGGGAGAATACGAAGTTTTACTCAATCTTCCCGACCCCAAAGCCAGACTCAGAGATAATCCGAACTATTCGATTCGTCTGGCGAATGATCGTGTTTGGGAAGCAGAGACTGGATACAATTCTTTTTTGACTCAGATCGTTATTGAATAGCCCAGATATCTCTAAGTTTAGAAGTGAAAAATAAAAAATTAGATTCTATTAACTAGCCAAGCAATTATTTTTAATCATCATTTTTCAGAATGAAATCCATAACCGTAGCTGCAGTTTTGCTGTCCCATTTACTGGCAGCCTATCCTTTTTATTACGCTTTACGTCATCAATTGATGCCTAAAGTAGTGCATTTTGCCTGTGTGTCGGTGGTGATATTTTACGATGTCGGTCTAGTCGCCGAGCTGTTTGACTACAAAATTTATGATCGCTACTTTACGCCGTTTTTTGCTGCTGACCATGCCGTTCAGTTTAAAACTTTAATTGTCTTGCTGCTGGCTCCCTGGCTATTCCGTCTGGGTTCGGCGATGACAACACCTAAATTTGATTTCGAGCAGGATAGATTTAGCTCGTCGATGACCCCTAACAAACGACGACTATTTTACTTTACGGCGATCGCGATTTCCGTTGCCTTTGCTGCCTATGGTCTGCAAAATGTCTTTCAGGGAGAATCTATTTGGGCAACCAGAAGTAATTTTGCACTCAACTGGGGACCACTAATTATTATTTTTTATACTCCCTTACACCTACTCGCTTTTTATGCCAGACAGTCCGATGCCGCGACTTTTAAAGGTCGGTTACTCTCTTTCTGGTTGGTGCTGGCTACCATTGCATCGACAATTAGTATCGGTCAAAGGACTAA
>JBCBIN010000130.1:0-8610 GCA_038524555.1 Cyanobacteria bacterium J06623_7
ATTAGCTGTAAATTGACCGTCTCCGACCAAGTAAAATCTAAAACAATTAGATCGGGTTGATTTTGCTGGATCCAAGGCAAAATATTTGAAGTACCAGCAAAAGAAAAATATATTTGATTAAATGAAGCTAGCACGGTTGAGTGTGCTGACAATCTTGCTTGATCGCGATTGAGTATTAGTAATGTTTGCCGCGCCGCTTGACTCTGAGTAAAGTGTTTCATAATTTCTCTGAATAACGGAGCTAAGAATGCTTCCTAATGATAAGTAATATTCTTTGTTGAGAATCAAAATCATTGTTAATTTACATTGCCGTTGACTCTTATCCTACTCAATCCTAATTGAAACTCCTTAGAAAATTGAACTACACTAATAAATAAAATCATCAGAATCATCTATTTATGTTAGGAAACTTTCAGCAAAGCAATTTGCGGATTGAAGTTAATGCTTCAGAGGAAACAATTGAAAGTAGTCTACTAGAAGGCGATCGCCTGAAGCAATGGATGTGGCCTCAAAATTTTGCTTCACTATCGGGAAAATTGAGTCCTGGCGATACTTTTATTAGCTCTTTAGGACTGGTAGAAATTGAGCATAAGGTCGATCTAATCGAAGAGAATAGCCTACGTTTACTTTTAAGTAAGGGCATTGATGGTTTTCACGAATGGCACTGGGGAGATGGTTGGCTACAGTCCAGGATTGAAGGAGTATCGATGCTGCCCCTCAATCTCGGTCAAACTTTTAGCCTCTTTAGGCTACGCCAGTACCTCAATACCTATCAAAGCTAGTTAAAGATAGAAGAACACTCACTGCTTATAGGGCAGAATGCTTAGGTCAACTGGCGAAATTCTTCCTGTAGTAGTGCCATTAACTGGGTATTTTGTGCTGCTTTTGCCACCTCAAAACGATGCTGGAGATTAGAATGCAGGTTAGCTAAATGCTGCTGCTGAGCCTCCCTGTCTTTTAACTGATAAGTCAAAATGTTGACCGCCAAGTTACTCGCTTCTGCTTCAGTTACTCTAGAGCTAGATTGCCGTAATGAGGCAGTAAGATGAGGACGAGAATTGGGTCGATGAGGGGTGGTTTCTAGAGCTGAAATGTGCCGTGGTAGACGATTGGCATCAACCGAATAATTACCCAGAGCGCCTGAGTCCGTTAGCTTTTCCGCACCAGAAGGAAAATCATGATTTTTTGAGGAGCAAGATAAATTTAACATTACGAAAATACTTGCTTGGTAACAAGAGTCGATAAATAGTAAAAGATATAAAGTTGGCAGTCGCTGACTACTGCGAAATGAAAGTTTTCTAGGCTAGGACATTTTTAAGCTAGGACAGTAATAGTAAATCTAGGAGTAAGTTTATACCCAGCATTCATACTCAGCCGATGTCCTAGAAAATATGGCGTTAATCTTTATTGTAAGAAATACCGCGATACGTAAGTGCCGATTTTACTTGTTTGCGACGATGCCGTTCTTTCAAATGATGAACTTTCCAAGGTTTGCCACGATAAGTTCCGCCTACCTCTCCTTCTTTAATATCCCACTCCACATGGGGAGCGTCATATGATTTACCTCTAAATTGTAATTTCATTGCCTTACCTCATTACTGAATAAATATTCTTTATACGGCAGACTAATTAGTAATTTTCGCCTTAGTCTCTGTCTGAGTAGCTCTCAATAACCTTTAGTGCCTGCTCTTTTAGTTGGCTACTTTTTAGTATTATATTAAACATTCTGTAGCGATTGTTACCGTTTAATCAAACTATACAAATATAAATGAATATTTATATGTAATTTACAAGTGCTTCATCTACCTGGAGGTAAAGTTCTGTCAGTCCGAAGTTGTTATTGATCGCCTGATCTGCCTGAGCTATTTTTTCGGCTAGGGGCAATTGACTATTAATTCTGACTTCTGCTTGCTCGGTAGTTAGACCATTACGCTGCTTTAGTCGTTGAATTTGCCGATCGCGATCGCAATGGACCACCCAAATTTCTGATACCAGCTCGGTCAAGTTGGCCTCAAAAAGTAAGGGAATGGATAATACTACTGTAGCACTTTTGATATTTTGTAGTACTTGGCTAAAACGATCGCGGACAAAGGGGTGAATTTGTGCTTCGAGCCAGAGCTTTTCTTGAGGCTGATGAAAAATAATCTCTCCCAAACGAGAGCGATTTAACTCGCCCCCAGGTAATTTAACCGTCTCGTCATACCTGGCTAAAATAGTTTCTAAAATGGGGGAACCGGGTTCGACTGCCTCTCGGGCATAAATATCTGCATCTAAAATCAGTAAACCATATTTGTCTGCCAGGTAATTGGAAACAGTGGTTTTGCCCGTACCAATTCCTCCTGTCAAACCAATCGATCGCCGAGCTAGATTAGACATAAAACACCCTTAAGATGATGACAATAGGATTTATATCCCCAGAAAGTTTTTCTGCTGGCGGAAGCTTGATAAACTATCTAGTGTTAATTTGACAATTTTAGATCGAGGAGCAGGGCTAGTGTTAGACCAGAAAGCAAAAAAAACCATGTTGCGCAAAATTCCTCATGGACTATATATCTGCGGCGTCAAAGAAGGGTCAGAAATGAATGGCTTTACCGTTAGCTGGTTGATGCAGTCATCATTTGAACCACCTTTGGTAGTTAGCTGCGTCAAAAAAGGTACTACTTCCCACGAGATGATTAAAAATACTCAAGTATTTGCTATTAGCTTCCTCGAAGCGGGACAAAAAGATTTAGCTGCCTCCTTTTTTAAGCCCAAAACCCGCGTGGGCAATAAATTCGAGGACGTAGAATTTTATGAAGGAGAGGCAACCGGTTGTCCTATTATCAAAGACTCTTTGGGTTACATTGAATGTAAAGTAGTGGGAACGGTAGAAGAGGGAGACCACACCGTGTATGTTGGCGAAGTTATCGCTTCAGGTATTCACCGAGAAGGCGATCAGCTTTTACTTTCTAGTACTGGTTGGGAATACGGCGGTTAGAATAGTTTGCTCACAATTTAAATTTAAACAATTTAGCTATTAGTGGGTCAAATAGTAGACTCAGAAGATAATTATCATCGGCGACTGTTAGCTAATAAGCTCGGTTGACAGTTGCTTAAGCAGCACTTGGCAAAGAACTCTGTTAGAAAAGCTTGATATATTAACAGAAATATTTGCTCGTAATATGGAAATTATTTTAGCCCTGTGCTTGGGTGTGACGTTGAGTGCAGCTTCGGGGTTTCGCCTCTTCGTGCCGCCGCTAGCGTTAAGTCTGACGGCGCTATATGGAGATTTAGAGCTATCTTCTGGCTTTCAATGGGTAGGGACATATCCGACGGCGATCGCGTTGGGAATTGCCACAATCGCCGAAATACTGGCATATTATATTCCCGTCGTCGATAATCTGCTCGATACCATTGAGATTCCCACGGCAGTTGCGATCGGCACCCTGCTTACTGCGGCTAACTTGGGAGATGTTAATCCATTGCTACAGTGGAGCTTGGCCGCGATCGCCGGTGGCGGTACAGCCGGGATAATTGAAACCTTCACCGCTATGACCAGAGTTGCCTCGACAGGTATGACGGGAGGAACGGGCAATTTTTTAGTTGCTACTGCTGAAGTCTTAAGCTCTGGCATATTGTCAATTCTCGCTCTGACTATACTTCCTTTAGGAGTTGCCTTAGTAATTGGTTTACTAGTCCTAGCTCTAGTTAAGCTGCCCAAATTTATTCGCTCTTGGCGGCGTAGGCGTAGCAAAAGTAGCTAAAGAAAAAAGCAATTGCCTAGATCGACGGTCAAAATTTCTCTCTGAGGATATTGAGCCCAACAAATTGCCGTAAGCTATAGCTATAGACACCTCTAATTATTTCTCTCAGAGGCGATCGCCAAACAACAAATATGGTTGGCGAACTATACAGATAGCTCTCGCAAAAATCAAATTATTCTAGATTAATGTCAATTGAACCTAAAACCTGGCAACAGTTAGCCGAACTTACCGACTGGAAAATTGACCCAATTAACGGCAAGACCAATTCCCAATCGACCCTACGTTTATTTGGTCGAAGTGAAGCCGACGTGAGAGTGACTCTGTTTCGCGATAACCACGCCTGGTGTCCTTACTGCCAAAAAGTTTGGCTCTGGCTGGAAGAAATGCAGGTTCCCTACCGCATCGAAAAAGTTACCATGTTT
This sequence comes from Cyanobacteria bacterium J06623_7, assembly GCA_038524555.1. Classification (GTDB taxonomy): domain Bacteria; phylum Cyanobacteriota; class Cyanobacteriia; order Cyanobacteriales; family Xenococcaceae; genus Waterburya. Next base: position 4,166 of record JBCBIN010000130.1, read on the forward strand.
TGCTACGGCAAGAAAGAAAGTTGGTACAAGCAAAAAGTTCCTTCCGGCATGTTACCGGCGATCGAGCTAGATGGGCAAATCATTACCGAAAGCGATGACATTCTAATCGCCCTAGAGGGTGCTTTTGGAGTACTCTATCGCGGCATGACAAATGAGCAGGTTTTGTTAAGGAGAAGACTGGAGCGACTGTTATTTCAGGCTTGGTGTGGCTGGTTGTGCTACCGGGCATTTTTCCCCGGACAAGAGCAAAAAAATCGCCAGCAATTTATCGAAACCGTAGCCATGATAGAAGATGCTTTAGGCAGTACTCCTGGCCCTTACTTTCTGGCAGAATTTAGCACGGCTGACGTTATCTTTACTCCCTATGTCGAGCGCATGAATGCCAGCCTCTACTACTACAAAGGTTATTCTCTGCGGGAAGAAAACCTTCGTTTATCTGACTGGTTTGAGGCGATGGAAACTCGATCTACCTACCGTGGCACACAGAGTGATTTTCATACCCATGTCCATGACTTACCGCCACAGATGGGGGGATGCTACTCCAACGGCACACCGGAAGCTTTAGCCAATCAAGAGCGAGTAGACAGAGGTGACTGGTTTGCTCTCCCCGACGTTAACTATCCCGAACCAGAAAATTCGCGAGCAGAAGCTTTACAGCGAGTCATAAAACATCAATCTAATATTATAAAGGCAAATCCTGCTGACCCCAAACTCTTTGATCTGGCTTTGCGCTGCGCTCTCACGACGATGATGACAGGAGAAACCTGCACCCCTCCTGCTGGTTCGGCTGCTGCCCTAAGATACCTGCGAGACAGAATCAACGTCCCTAGAGATATGTCAATCTATGGGGCTAAAAGGCTGAGAACTGTTCTAGAACAGACCGCGTCGTTGGTAGGGGAAGCACAACCAGAACCTTTGCCAGTGCGACATCGTTACGACCAAAATCCGGCTAATTTTATTGCCAGTTGAAATAAACAGCTAAGTGGTTATTGCTATCGAGGATGAGTTAGTTATCTTATCTGTAACTATGTTTTTAACAGCTTAATGATTTTCTTAGCTCTGCCCGCTACAGATTTACGTCGATCGCCACTTAACTGCTGTAAATATGGCTCAAATCATATTGCTAACTCGGTATCTTGTCTCGACCATTTTGCCAAGGTTTCCATGGTCGTATTTAAAACAATTCAGTCTGAATCATGGGTCAGATTGTCTTTGCTCGTTCTAGCTGCTGCTGTGACATATCGCGATCGAGCCGAGCAAATAACTGAGCTAAAGTCCACTGTGCTGATGCCTGTTCGAGCTGGGCTACTTCAGCTAAAAAGCGGTCTAAATAGGGGAGAAGCCACTGCGGTTGTTCCTGGCAAATTCGCTTCATGGCATTAGACGTTCTCAAGCGCACTACTTCGTCCTCACTGGAGTAACACCGGTAAAGATTTTCTAGTAAAGAGCGATCGCTTAAGACAAGCTCTACCAACTCCACGGTTTTGCCTAGGGAGTTAGGATGTCCTCCCGATAACATTTGTGCAAAATCATAGCTATTTGGCTGCATGAGATTAAATTTCAAATTTAATTCAAATCTAATTTAAAACAAGCAATAAAATATGCCGCCGTGTAATAACGCCGACTCAACTCGCTGTGGATAATTCAAATTAAATCTGGAAACACATCTTTAACAGCGGGATGAACGATTTGCCCCTGCTGTATGTTTAATCCTTTAGCTAAAGCCTTATTTTTATCTAAAGCAGCTAGACCCCGATTTGCCAACTGTGTTATGTAGGGCAAAGTGCTGTTATTTAAAGCCTGAGTGGCAGTCCAGGGAACGGCTCCCGGCATATTAGGTACGCCAAAATGAACCACTCCTTCCTCTACATAAGTTGGTTGAGTATGGGAAGTAGGACGTAGAGTTTCGATACAGCCACCCTGATCGACCGCCACATCAACGATAACCGAACCTGATCGCATTTGTGCCACCAACTCGCGAGATACCAGTACGGGAGCTTTTTTGCCTACCACTAACACCGCACCGATTAACAAGTCGGCATCTTCAACCGCCTTAGAGATTTGGGAGGAAGTACTGTAAAGCAATTCGACTCGCGAGCCAAATAAATTCTCTAGATAGCTTAGGCGATCAACATTCAGATCGATAATTTGCACCTTAGCACCCATACCTACCGCAATTTTTGCCGCCTCCGTACCGACGACTCCACCCCCCAGAATCACGACTTTTCCCTGACTGACTCCTGGCACTCCCCCCAGCAAGACTCCTCTGCCTCCCTGCTGCTTTTCCAAATATCTCGCCCCAAACTGTACCGACAAGCGTCCGGCAATAATGCTCATGGGGGTCAGTAGCGGTAATGCTCCATTATCTAACTCTACCGTTTCGTAAGCGATCGCCGTAGTTCCGGCTTTAATTAAGGCTTCGGTTAGGGGGCGGGCTGCGGCTAAATGAAGATAAGTAAACAGCAGTTGTTGGGACTGTAAATACTGATACTCATCTTCCAGAGGCTCTTTGACCTTGACTACCATGGGCTTATTCCAAGCAGCAGCGCTATCTGGGACTATTTTAGCTCCTGCCTCTTCGTATTCGCGATCGCTAAAGCCAGAACCAACTCCAGCGCCAGTTTCGACATATACATCATGGTGTACGGACAGTGCCCGAACGCTATTGGGGCTAAGACCGACACGAAATTCTTGGTCTTTAATTTCTCGGGGAACGCCTATTTCCATTGCGCCGATTTAACTCAGTAATGATTTTGTCGTTATTTTAAAAGAAATTTCCAGAAATACATCAACAGACATAAACAGCAGTTTGCATTTTTTTCTAGAACCTAGAACATTTAATAGTTATTAGGGATTGGGGACTAGGACTGAGGATTTAACGGTTTTTATTGTAATTTGGTTTTTGTACTAAGTGGAGCTGAAATGCGCTGTATCAGGCTGCCAATATCAACAGGGCATTGAGAATCGCGGCGGCGGCAGGAGAACCACCTTTGCGACCTCGAATAGCAATGTAGGGTACGTCTAACTCAAATAAAGCCTCTTTTGACTCGACGACGGAAACAAAGCCCACAGGCACACCAATGACTAAGGCTGGCTTAATCCCAGAAGTCTTTAACCTGTCGCACAGAGCTAATAGGGCAGTAGGGGCATTGCCAATTAAATAAATTGCCTGAGGATATTCCTGCCAACAGCGTAGCATTCCTGTCTCCGTACGGGTCTTTCCCTCGGTAGCAACATCAGCTCTGTCGATCGCGCTTAAAATAGGATTATTAAATGTCTTGTTAACTAGACTGCGAATGCCCTGCTTAACCATATTGACATCGGTAACAATCGGCACACCCTGTTTTAAGGCGGCACATCCGGCTAAGATTGCCCCAGGACTAAATTGCAGCAGTTGGAGATATTCAAAATCTGCCGTAGCATGAATAACCCGTCGGGCGATCGCATATTCTTGAGGATTTAGATCATGTTGTGGGACTTCGCGATCAATAATAGCAAAGCTCTGCTCGACAATTGGATGGTTTAACTGACTCACCAAATTCCGTTTAAGCTCCAAAATTGACTACCGCCCAGTCTGACTCTCGATTGTATTGAATCATGTCTTCAAACTTGCGTAGCTGCGCTTGTCTAATAGTAAATTTTGCTAGCTGGCTCTCCACCAGCCGATCATTAATTTGCGACAGGACAATACAGACGCGATCGAGATTGATGCTGTCGGGAATGTGATCGAAATACCCTAAAGTGATGTGCGCCGTTAGGTCGTATTGCTGTTCGATGCCCAAACCGACTATGCCAGAATTTTGATAGAGGGCGCGACGCAGCTTAATTACTGACTCGTAGCTACGCTGATCTTGGGGCACTAAACAAGCCATAATTGCCCGGGGTCGAGTAATTACGCCCCACAACTGCCAGGCTATAGGAGAATTTTCGCTATCTGCTTCATATTCACTAATGCTGACGGCTACCTGCTGCTGAAGCTGACGCTCAAAATCGGGATTATCTCGAACTGCTTGACGATAGCTCTCATCCCAAATCAAATCAGCTAGGGTGAAGTGAAAACTAGACTTTGGCAAGGGAATAAAAAAATTTTCTCCCAGGCTGTCGGCTAACTGTCTCTGGAGGGTTTCTACCTGCTGATAAAATTTATCGTTGATCTCGTCTTCTGCCGCTGGAGGTGTAATGATGCTATACCCTGGAAACGGTACTGGCCGACCGGCGACAAACTTGGGTGATTGCTGGATTCCCTGAAGTTGAAGGGCGCACGCACTCGGTAAAGTTAATCGTGCAACTCGATTGATATATTCTTGATATGACTCGTCCAAGCTAACTTACCTCTGATGTAATTGAATTCGACTTGATGATTTGACATCAGCTATCGATCCGCTTATCTGTATTGTGACTTTTGTGCCCCAGAATTTCACCCCTATTTTTCGAGTCGACTTTGA
>JBCBIN010000131.1:0-8606 GCA_038524555.1 Cyanobacteria bacterium J06623_7
CGCTCTTATAGTTACATGGGGAATGTGGGATATAAGTAGCTCCACCAAAATAAACGTAAAATAAAAAGCATCAAAAACGAAAGCATATCACCCCCCTTTTCCCTTTTCCCCTTACCCTTATGGGTCGCGGTATCCTTTAGGATTTCCCAATCTGGGAGTTTGATGTTTAAGAAAGCGATGCAGCGCGGTGCGCGAGCGAATGCTCGCCAGTCGTCGAAGACGACGATCTGCCCTTCGGGGCTGCGGGGTTTCCCTCATGAGCGACTGCATCAAGAAGTGGAATTACTTAGAATCGGACAAATTGGTAAAAGCACTGAAGCGATTATACAGAAAGAAAATTAATATAAACGGGCAATCTAGCCGAATTATTTTTCTCAGTATTTTTAACCTTTAACTTTATATCAGTCTCTAGCAAATACGGCTTTAAACCGCTAACTTTGCTGGAAAAATTAGCTATGAGTAACGAAAAGATAAAACCCCAGGCTGTCGATTTGAGCGCTCTGAACCCAGCTAGTAATAGTGAAGCTGGCTTTTCTTTTGCCGAACTAAAGCAGGTGGTTTACCGGCGTTGGAAACCGGCAATGGCAGTAGGAATAGCCTCTTTTACGGGCATATTTTTAATCACCGCCCTACAAACCCCCAAATATCGTTCCGAAAGCTTAATTTTATTAGAAAGTCCGCAAAATCAAGAATCTACTTCGATCGCTCCTTCGATTCCCGGCAGTCAGTACTATACCCTCAAGGATTTATCGACGGAAATTTTTGTTTTACGTAGCAACTCGATGGTCAATCAGGCAATTGAGGAACTAAAGCAGCGCTATCCCGAGCTAAAGCTGAAAAAGGTGCTGAAAAACCTGGCAATTCACCAGGCAATTGTCAATAAGGTACCCACTGATGTACTCTCTGTTTCTTATACTGACACCGACCCCGAAAAAGCGAAGGTGGTTCTAGAAACCTTGGGGAATACCTATATTAATTACAGTCTTCAGCGGGAAAAACAAAAGGCAGCCAATGCGATCGCCTTTATCGATCGCCAGCTACCGGAAGCTCAAGCAGAATTGGATAGCGCCGCCCAAGAAATTCGCCAGTTCAGACAGGCTAATCAGCTAGTCGATCCGGAACTATCGGCAGTAGAAGCAGAAGGACTCCAGAAGCACGTCGCCGAACAGATCGAGCAAACTAAAATTGCGATCGCCCTAACTCAAAATCAACTACAGGAGTTAAACCGCCAATTAGGAGATTTGGGACAGGACTCGGATACTATGGTGGCTTCTTCGGTGCTGAGTCAGGATGGGGTCTATCAAGATCTGGCGACCCAGCTTAAGGATGTGGAGACACAGTACAACCTGGGTAAAGTAGATTTTACTGATGAATATCACGTCTTAGCCAACCTCAAAGATAAACGTGGGGAGTTAAAAAAACTGCTCCAGGAAAGAGCCGAACAGGTTTTGGGTCAGTCTGTTTCCCCGAAGGTGCTTCAGCGTATTGTCTTGGCACCTAGCTATACTGATACTCCTCTAGAAGGAGACATAGGAGCTAATAGTGATCCTGATAGCGAGAGTCAAAGTAGTGGGGGCAATACGGCTCAGAATCCTAGTTCTTCTGGTGTAATTTCTTCTCGTTTAGGAGTAGATAACCCCAGTCGTAATGCGGCGGGAACTCAAGTATCTTCCGAGGGTTCGACCCTCGAAATTTTAGCCAGCCGTAAACTGGAGCTACAAAACCAGGCTGCTAGCCTTCAGGGACAGTTAAACACCCTGATGCAGTCTCAAGCCGAGGCTAACGATAAATTCCTCAATATTCCCGGGCTTCAGCAAACCTTTATGGAGCTAAAGCGCCAGCTAGATCTCAAGTCTCAGGCATATAACTACCTGTTAGAAAGAAGACAGGAACTAGCGATTTCTGCCGCTGAAGAAATTGCCCCCTGGCGCATACTCAACGAGGCATTCCTACCCAGTAAACCCGTCTCTCCCAACATCAAGCAGGGATTGATTCAGGCTCTCGTTGCCGGAGGATTTTTAGGGGTGGCGATCGCCTTTATTTTGCAGCAGCTAGACCGCACAGTTAAGCAAGTGGACGAAGTAAAGCAGATTACTCAGCTACCTCTATTAGGTGTGGTGCCTCGGGTTACCGAACCCAGCATTATGGGCAATATTCACACCACCAAACAGGCTTATTCTTACTATTCTTCCTACACCGAAGGCTTGCGTTCTCTGGCGATGAATTTGCGCTATTTAGTAGCCAATGACCGGCAGATAAAAACCCTCGCGGTTACTTCTTCTACTTCTGCCGAAGGCAAATCGACTATTTCTCATAACTTGGGTATTGTCTTAGCTGAATTTGACCTGCGGGTGCTGATTGTCGATGCCGATTTACGCAAGCCAAAACTGCATAAGCTAGCCCAAATCGATAACAACCTGGGCTTGAGTGAAATTATTTCCCAGTCCCAAGCTTGGTCGGCATGTATTCAACCAGGTGCGGTAGACAATCTCGATCTAATTCCCGCTGGGGCAACCTCCCCCAATCCCATCGCATTACTAAATTCCCAACGGATGAAGCAGCTAGTGGCAGAATGGTCGGCGGCTTACGACTACGTAATTATTGACACTCCTCCCATTGGCGTGATTGCCGATGCTAAAAGTCTGGCGCAGGAAGTTGATTCTATGCTGTTCGTTACGGCGATCGAACGAGCCACCCGCAAGGCAATTAGTAACTCGGTGGAAATTTTACAAAATAGCCAGTGTCATATTGCGGGGGTTGTGGCGAATATGGTCGATCCTGAACTCGATTATTATGCTTATTCCTATCATGATTCTTACTACAACCAGCCAGGGGAAAGTCGTCCCTCTAGCTCGACGCAGCCTAAAGGAAAAAAAGGACTGTTGGAACAGTTTCGGAGACGGTGAAATTAAGTAACTGATGTTAAGCACTGACTAACTTGTGAGGGCTGGGAAAGGTTTAAAGGGAAAAGGTTGAAGGGTTAATGAATCAGCAGACGGAATTGATTATTGAAGCGGGGCAGCGCGATCGCCAATATTGGCGAGATATTTGGCGCTATCGTGAGTTATTTTACTTTCTGGCATGGCGGGATATTTTAGTCCGCTATAAGCAAACGGCGATCGGCATTATCTGGGCGTTAATTCGTCCTTTTTTGACCATGGTGGTGTTTACCATAATTTTTGGCAAGATCGCTAAACTACCCGCCGGAAATGCACCCTATCCAATCTTGGTTTTCGCGGCGATGTTACCCTGGCAGTTTTTTGCCAATTCCCTAACAGAATGTAGCAATAGCCTGATTAGAAACTCTAATTTGATTTCTAAGATTTATTTTCCCCGCCTGATCGTGCCGAGTAGCGCCATCGTTGTCAGCCTGGTAGATTTTTTGATTTCCGGCATTATTTTGCTGGGCTTGATGGCTTGGTATGACTTTGTCCCTAGCTGGCGGATTATTACCCTACCCCTCTGGACGGCGATCGCTTTTGCGGCTGCTTTGGGGGTAGGTTTATGGCTGGCGACTCTCAATGTTCAATATCGCGACTTCCATCACCTCGTGCCCTTTTTGGTGCAGTTTGGTCTGTATATCTCCCCGGTGGGTTTTAGCAGCAGTCTAGTTCCCCAACAGTGGCGCTTACTTTATTCGTTAAATCCGATGGTAGGTGCGATAGATGGTTTTCGCTGGGCAATTATCGGCGGCGATTCTGCTATCTACGTGCCGGGATTTATCTTATCTGTCAGCCTGGTTATTCTCCTGCTGCTGAGTGGCATTTGGTTTTTCCGCCGTATGGAACGCACTTTCGCCGATGTGATTTAGTTATCAGTCAACAGTCAACAGTCAACAGTCAATATGCGCGAAGCGAAGCGAGTCCTTTAGGGCAACAGTAATCAGTCAACAGTAATCAGTAATTACTTAATGTTCAATTCCGTGATCGAGGTTGAGAATTTAGGCAAAAAATATCTGATTCAGCATCAGGATGCTGCGGGATATCGTACTTTTCGTGACACCCTGGTAACTAACGCTAAATCGATTGTTAATCGTATTGTCCACCCTCGTCGAAGCAGTCAAAAGAATATAGAAGAGTTTTGGGCGTTAAAAGACCTTAATTTTGTGATCGACCAGGGCGATCGCCTGGGGATTATTGGACGCAATGGCGCAGGCAAATCGACTCTATTAAAAATACTCAGCCGCATTACCGAACCGACTACGGGCAGAATTAGGCTCAGGGGTAGAGTTGCCAGTCTGTTAGAAGTGGGAACGGGTTTTCATCCGGAACTATCGGGGCGGGAAAATATCTTTCTCAATGGGGCAATTCTCGGCATGAGCAAGCACGAAATTAGGCGCAAGTTTGATGAGATTGTGGCTTTTGCAGAGGTTGAAAAGTTCCTCGATACTCCGGTTAAAAGATATTCTTCCGGCATGTATGTTCGTCTGGCTTTTGCTGTCGCCGCTCATTTAGAACCGGAAATTTTAATTGTTGATGAGGTGTTAGCGGTGGGTGACATGGCCTTTCAGCAAAAATGCTTGGGCAAGATGGAAGAAGTGGGGCAAAGTGGTCGCACCGTCATCTTTGTCAGTCACAATATGGCTACCGTCAAACAACTGTGCAATAAGGCTTGTCTACTTGATAGCGGCACGTTACTTGATCTAGGAGAACCAGGGGCGATGATTGCCAGCTATATGGAAACTACCGTTGGTAGCAGAACCGCCGATGGTCAAAAAAATTATCAGCATTTAAAAGGCGATCGCCGCGCAGAAATTATCCAGGTTATTGTCAATGATCTTGAACAGGGGGAGGCAACAGTACCTATATTTGGTGATTTAGAGCTTGCCCTACAATATCGGGTTCTCGAACTAGTAGAAGGATTACAGTTTTTTGTTTTAATTCACTCGGTCAAAACGGGGGAGGTTATATCTAGCTCATGGCAAAAGGACACGGGGCAATATGTAACGCCGCAGGAACCTAAAGGAACGGTCAAACTTAAATTTACCAACCATTTACTACCGGGAAAATACGTTATTTCGGCGGGGATGTATGCCGGAGAACAGTGTGTCGATTGGGTGGAATATGCGGAATCTTTTGTCGTGGAGAATGCCTTTGTCGATGGTCAAAAATACGATCGCCGTCCGGGCAAAATTAGCTTTCCGGGTCATTGGTACTCCTAAACAATCAGATGAACTGCTCATTGTCCATTGTTAATTGTCAATTGCTAAACATGCTTTTACCTATTTCGGCTATTGTCGCCACACGAGATCGCCCACTACCGCTACAAACGATGCTTAAAAGTCTCGCAAGGCAATCGGTACAGCCCCAGGAAATGATTATTATTGATGGCTCTAGCAACAATTTAACCCAAAAGCTAGCCTCAGGTCAGATCGACGGTCTAGCAACCACAATTTATTATCATCGCGCGATCGCCATTGGAGCGGCAACTCAACGCAACCAAGCAATGCAGTATGCCTCTCAAACTACGATCTGGATCCTCGACGATGACATTATTCTCGAACCTGACTGCTTAGCAAGAATGTGGCAGGCGCTAGGTAGCGATCGCCAACTGGGAGGCGTAAACGCCATGATTACTAATCAAAAGTATTTTCCCCCAGGAAAAATTAGCCAGGCTTTATTTCGAGTCCTCCACGGTAGGGCAGAAACTAGCTACGCCGGTAAGTGTATTGGACCAGGATTGAACCTATTACCTGAAGATCGACCTAATTTACCCCAAATTACCCCAGTAGACTGGCTCAATACGACCTGCGTGCTATATCGTCGTGCTGCTTTGCCCCAACCGTTATTTGCGAGCTTTTTTACTGGCTATTCTCTGATGGAAGATTTAGCTCTATCTCTGACTGTAGGTCAGCAATGGCGGCTAGCTAATGCCCGGACAGCGAGAATTTTTCACGATAGTCAACCGGGACAGCACAAAAGAGATCGCGGAGTACTGGCGCAAATGGAATTGGTTAACCGACACTACATCATGACCCAAATTTTACGGCGAAATACTCTTGTAGATCGCCTCAAGCTAATGCTGCTTCAGCTATTTGAAATCGCTGCGGCTATGGCTTCTATACAAGGCTGGATCGATCTTCCTGCCATTATTGTAGGCAAGTTAAAGGCGATCTCTATCATTATTAATTCCAGCTATGAAACAGTTGACGAGGGACTGGGAGGCAATAGTTAAATGATGATTCTTTTAACCAAGTCTCTGGGGGGATTAGCTAGCCGTTGGCGTAACTTTTACTATGGCTGTTTGGGTGTCAGGCTTGATGGCTATGTCTGGATGCGTCAGATTGAAATTCCCCGCAACTATGCCGATATTTGGCTGGAAGCTAGCTGTGCTTTAGACAGGGGGGTAACTCTAATTGCCGGTGGCGAACCATTTGAGAAAGCCAAAATAGAAATTGCTTCCCATACCTATATCAACCGCAACACGATTATCGATGCGATCGACCTAGTGCGGATTGGTCGAGACTGCGCCATTGGTCCTAACTGCTATATTACCGACCACGACCATGGTTTAGATAGCCGTTTCGCCCCACTACAACAGCCCATGATAGCCCGAAAAACTATTATTGGCGATCGCGTCTGGTTGGGTGCCAATGTAACCGTACTTAAAGGAGTACAGATTGGTCATGATGCCGTTATTGGTGCCGGTAGTGTCGTGACCAAAAACATTCCCGAACAGGCGATCGCTGTGGGCATCCCCGCTAAAGTTGTGCGGGTAAAAAATAATTTTCACTCCCATACTCCAATTAGCTAGCCGACATTCTTTTAGTGATTACTGATTACTGACTACTTATTATTGCTAAAGCAACCATGTTTAACTCAAATATAAACAACTTAGTTTCGATTGGGATTGCGACTAAAAATCGCTGGGATGATCTACACCTAACCCTGACAAAATTAGTTGAAGCTGGCTTAGAATCGCTGCCCATAATTATTATTGATGATGCTTCCGATACACCCTGTCCCTATGACTTAAACTCTTTTCCTTTTACGCAGTTAGAATTACAAACCTCTGCTAATTCTCAAGGCTATATTTATCGCCGCAATCAAATTGCCGTGCAGATTAAGACTAAATATTATCTCAGTCTAGATGATGATTCCTATCCCGTAGCGGGAGATTTAGCACAGGCGATCGCTTTTGCCGAAACCCAAGATAATTTACTCTGTTTGAGCTTTCCCATCTATAATCCCGTCCAGCAACAATACGAAAATAAGTCCCAGCAAACAAGACCATATCGAGTTCGTTCTTTTATCGGCTGCGGTCATCTATTGCATCGTGATCGCTTTCTCAAACTAGGCGGATATCGATCTGAGTTAATCCACCAGGGAGAAGAGATGGAGTTGTCAGCCAGGGGTTTTCAACAAGATTTAGTTTGTTACCATTATCCCGACTTATTGATTCATCATACAGCTTCTAATCAAGGTCGTAATTGGTGGCGCATGGACTTTTATGGCTCTCGCAATAACGTTCTTTGGAATGATTGGTTCGTGCCCCAAAGATTAAAGATAGTTAAGCAAATTAGAACCTTAGTTTCTCGTCTACTTATTGCATTACGAGTCAGGCGATCGGGATTAATTCAAGGAGAAATAGCCGGCTTTCGTCAAATCAATCTTTATAAAAGAAATCGACAAAATATGTCCTCTAGCTATTTTAAACAATGGCAAAACTTACCCCAAAGCTAAATATCAAGTTAATCAGTTATGTGCAGTTAAGTAATCTTGGTAAAAGGTAAAAGGTTAAGGAAAAAGAATTTGGCACCACTAATCTAACTAAAATAATTATAAGTCATGATATATTCTTGGATTTGTTGTCAGTTAGGTGCGCGGGAACACTATGCAATTCCCAGAGCATTACATCTCAATCAGCAGCTTAAATTATTGATTACCGACTTTTGGCTACCAGATAGCTCGCCGTTAAATTTATTGCCCAAACCTTGGCTGAGTAATCTAAGACAGAGACACCATCCAGAATTAGATACAGCACAAGTAAAAAGTTTTAATTACCAAACTGTCAATTACGAATTTATAGCTCGGCAGAAACAACTGCAAGGCTGGGATAGAATCATCGATCGCAATTATTGGTGGCAGCAACAGGTAATTAAACAGTTAGACCGAACCAAGTTACCTGACAAACAAATAACTCTCTTTGCCTATAGCTATGCTGCCTTAGAAATATTTAAATACGCCCAAAAAAGAGGCTGGAAACTAGTTTTAGGACAGATCGATCCTGGCATCATTGAAGAAAAACTAGTGTATAAAATCGCGCAAAAATATTTAAACTTACAGCCAAAACCCGAACTGTTACCCCTGCAATATTGGTCAAACTGGCGCGCAGAATGTCGCCTTGCCGATCGCATCATAGTAAACTCTGACTGGTCTAGACAAGCACTTGAACAGACCGGAATTTCGCCTCAGAAAATCACCACAATTCCCCTGGCATATCAAGCAACTTCCAGCAATTTTAAACGTACCTATTCCTCTCGCTTTACTCCCGAAAGACCATTAAAAGTATTGTTTCTCGGACAGATAATTATTCGTAAAGGTATTGGCGAAATCTTAGAGGCGATCGCCTTGCTCAACAAAAGCATTAACCCATCTCTAGTAGAG
>JBCBIN010000132.1:0-8604 GCA_038524555.1 Cyanobacteria bacterium J06623_7
GCTAGTTGCGAAGTCTGGAAAATTCAAACTATGTCTTGCTTCTTTTTCTCTAGTTATGATAGGTAATAGTTTGAATTTTCCAGACTTCGCAACTAGCCCCAAGCAACGTTTGGCTTATGCGGTCTTTTTACCCTGGAATGAAGTTTGGCAACTAATTCAGCCTTACTTAAAAAATCCCGATGCCGATCTGAGGATACTAGGATTACAAACAATCATTAATACTACCAAGTATCATCGTAGCCACTTGGGAGAATTATTAGGAATTATCAGGCAGCGCAAAAACGAACAAGACCCCGTTAGAAATGCTATTTTTTACAGTCTGGTAGGGTTGCCTCCAAGTAGTTGGCAAGCAGAAAATTTACCAGATATCGATACTATTTTTGACGATGCTTTACAGGCTGCGGATATCTCCCAGGGGACAAGAAACCACATTCAACATCTGGTAATCAAAATTCTACCTTTTCATCCCCAATGGTCGGCGGAATGGTTGGCAAAATTTGTTGAAGCTAGAGGGAGAATTAATTTTTACAATCTCGGCAGTCGTCTTAATGACAGTCAGGTAGGACAACTCGCACCGATTTTACTCCCTGTCTTGAAATCTTGGGAAACCAGAGAAAGCGAATGGAATATCATCGAGGCTGCCTATAGTTTTGGCAAGCGGTTAAAAGTGTTTGACGGTTTGGTAGATATTCTCGAACGAGTTTTAGATAACACCAAAGATAAAGGTCATGCTGCCAGGATACTACGCATCTTAGACCAATACAGGCGTGATCGTTTGGCTTATTTAATTCCTCTTCTCCTCAAAAAAGACCCCAGTTGGTTTACCCAATTTGTAGTCAGTAATTATCTCCACAATTATCGACAGGATTTACTCACTCCCTATTTAGGACAAACTGCCTATAAAGGAAAATTTGCTACGGGAAAAACCTATTACGTACCCTATTTTTACTCTGGCTTTAGCCGTTGGACATGTAAACAACAAAATATTTATGCTAAATCCCTCGAAGCATTAACTAGAGACGGCAAAAGGGATGTACCTGCAGTATGGAGTGCGATCGAGAGACTAGCTTCTTTACCTGCAATTGAAACTCCACAAAGATTGATACAGCTAGCCAGTATTAAAAACCCTCAAGAAGCAGTAAGAGATCGAGCATTGCGAGCATTAGCTACTTTAGACAACGGAGAGGGTATACCCATATTACTATCTGCCCTAAAAGATTCTCGCGCCAGAATTGCTATTTATGCCTTGCGTAAATCCTTGATGGAAATGTCCGTTGAAGATGCTGTGGCAATTCTTAAAAATGTGAAATCGGAAAAAGTCACCGTCGATAAAGAAATCGTTCGTCTCTTGGGGGATTTAGACTCTGATGCCGCCTATGAAGAATTACTCGCTAAAACCAGTCAAGATATGCACCGTGACGTGCGTATTGCCTCCTTGCGAGCATTGTGGGAACACCTAGAAAAGCCCGCAACCTGGATAACCCTAGAACAAGCCGCCAGAGATGCCGACGAAGCAGTTGCAACAATGGCAGGAAGAACGCCAGGATATAGACTATCAGAATCAGCGCAGACCAAACTCATATCTTTATTGGTCATTTTACTAAACCGTTCCGAACCCACATTACGTTTGACCATTCTGCAACGCTGCCATCAATTACCCGTTCGAGACAGAGAACAAGTCCTATTACCCCAGTTATTAAAATCTCTCAATTCTAACTATACTGACGAAGTCAAAGCTGCTAGCAATGCGATTTTCACCACCTATCAAGATACGAAAATTATTATCGAAACCATTAGCCATATTCTTCCCCAACGTCGCAATTTGAATCTCATTCTACCCAGTTTGCAATATCGACTATCTGGCTATCATAAAGATGAAAATCGGCTAGAAATGCTGGAAGCACTTCTGTCATTACTGGCTAAAGACCCCATTACTGTTTCCTGGCAAATAAAAATAGCTGTTGCTGCTTTAGACGGTCATAAATTAATTCAGTTTTTCCAAAATCTAAACAATAGAGGAGAATTACATCCCGATGCTTTAGTCGTTGCCGAAAATGCTCTCTCTGCTGCTGCTTCTCATCCCGATCTAGAACAAATCGAAAGTGCCCTCGCCGTCAGCGGGTCGGAACTATTACGCCGTCTCGCGCTATCAGCCTTAACAGCACAAAAAAATCGTTGGGGTTGGAATCAATCCAGAGTGGAGAGATTGTTAGCCTATCGTCAAGACGAATCTATTTTAGTTGCTGCTGCTGCTCAATTTATCTTTCCACCTGAGAAAATCGCTGTCAATACGAGAGAGCGGCTATAAGTTTTCTATCCTACCTGAGATCCAACATCGAGCAATTAATAAGAATCGGCGGTTTTTGCGCGAGCTAATTTTCATTTAGGTTGAATTTAACAAATACCAAAACGCTACTAATTAGAAAGCCAATAATAAAGCCAAATAAATGAGCATGGAAGCTAATTTGTGGCACGATATTATCGAAAATAAACTGAATGATAACAATCAAGATAATCTGCTGTAGTCGGCGTTTGGCCGTCAGAGAATTTCTTCTTTTTAGCCATATTTGCAGCGAAATAGCTAAAATTGCCCCAATCAAGCCCATAATCGCGGCAGAAGCACCCACCAAAAACGCATTATCTAACCCCAATCGAAAAGCAAAGAGGGTAAAAGTTAGCATCGAGCCAATGCCGCTCACTAGATAAATCGTTAAATAGTATTTTGCCCCCAGGCTGAGTTCGATTAGGCGACCAATAAAAAATAACGACAGCATATTGGTCGCTAGATGTAGAGAGCCATAATGAAGAAAGTTCGCGCCAATTAGTCGCCACCACTCCCCTGCCAACACTTTTTCGGGCACTAAAGCCCCTAACTGTTCTAGGGCGAAGAAGTTTTCACTGCCCCCCAGTTTAAGCTCTAAGCCATAAACCAGTAAATTTAGACCAATTAATATATATGTCGTGTAGGCTACTCGATCGCGATTAATTCTCATGCAGAATATTATTGTTGATTAAATTTCATACATATTTGACTGGGTAAAACAGATGCATGCATTCGCGATACAACCAGCAATTTAGTTATCATAGCGTTTTGCTTCGCTGCGGCTGAAGAAACGAAATACTTTTGTCACAACTAAGCAAAATTACTTAACTATTGCCCGGTAAGTACAGTATGTTTCCCGGCTCGTGTTTTTGCTCCAAATTTCTGGCGTTTATCGATAAACCCAATTTAGAGTCGTTAATATGAGTAGATTAACTCTGTTTGATCTGACTATCTCATGCCTTTGTTTCGTTTCGTAGCTCTGTTTCTCGGCTTGAGCGTAATTCTGGGACTGTCTATCTGGTTGGTGATATCTCTGTCTCACCTCTATATGCAGATCTCTTTTACGGCGCCCATCTTGGCGAATCTCCTGCTGCTGTTAGCGATTGTTTTAATTGGCTCCTTGATTGGGGGCTACATTTACTATGTCAATAAATACACTCGTCGGGGTGGGGGAAGAAAGCGTAAGCGTGGTGTGAGACAGGTAAGGGTTTCTACCGAAAAAACCGAGGTGGCGGCACAAAATCTTCAGGCATTGAGGCAACAAGTCGGTCAAATACAGGATCGAATCGCCCAAAAAGCCTTGCTCAATCGATCGCGACAAATTGAAGCTAATCTTCAGCGAGGAGAAGTTAAAGTCGTTATTTTTGGTACGGGTTCGGCGGGTAAAACCTCCCTCGTCAATGCTCTAATCGGCGAGATTGTAGGCGAAACTAATCCGATCATGGGCACAACTACCCAAGGGGCAACCTATAGTCTTAAGCTTCAGGGGGTAGGACGAGAAATTCTAATTATCGACACTCCGGGAATTTTAGAAGCAGGTATCGCCGGAACAGAAAGAGAAAAGATCGCCAAGCAGCTGGCAACAGAAGCCGATTTGCTGGTGTTCGTGGTGGATAACGATCTGCGACAGTCAGAATACGACCCTCTCAAAAACCTCGCCGAAATTGGCAAGAGATCGCTGTTGGTCTTTAATAAGACCGATCTATATGCAGATGAAGATCGGGAAATAATTCTTGGTCGGCTCAAAGAGCGAGTCAAGCCGTTTATCTCTTCCGGCGATGTAACGCCGATTTGCGCCAATCCCCAACCGGTACAGCTAGCTAGCGGCGAGATTATTGACCCCGCAGTGGAAATATTGCCCCTAATTAAGCGTCTGGTGGCGATTTTACGGGCGGAAGGAGAGGATTTAATTGCGGATAATATTTTGCTTCAGTCCCATCGTTTGGGAGAAGAAGCTCGCACCATTATTGAAAATCAGCGCCGCAGAGAGTCCGATAAAATCATTGATCGCTATCAGTGGATTAGTGCGGGAGTTATTGCCGTTACCCCCGTCCCCGTCATTGATATGCTAGCTACGGCGGCGGTTAATGCGCAAATGGCAATCGAAATTGGTCGAATTTATCAGATCGAATTAAACCTGGAGCAGGGCAAAGAATTGGCTCTTTCTTTGGGCAAAACCCTAGTCAGCTTGGGAGTAGTTAAGGGCGCGGTAGATCTGATCGCCAAAGCCTTACAGTTTCATTTTGCGACCTATATAGTTGGGAAAGCAATTCAAGCAGTAACGGCAGCCTATTTAACCCGAATTGCGGGCAAAAGCTTTATCGAATACTTTCGGCGTAACCTCGATTGGGGGGATGGTGGCATTACCGAAGTGGTACAGCAGCAGTTTCAGCTCAGTCGGCGGGATGAATTTGTTAAATCCTTCGTGCAGGATGCGATCGCCAAAGTAGTACAGCCCCTTTCAGAAGCTTGGGGAGATGAAGACCTAGAAGAACCAGAACGTCTCCAGGTAGTGGAAGAAATGGTCGCCCAGCTAGAGGATGATTGGTAATTTACATCTGGGGTGAATTATAAATCTAAGTAGCTTATTCTAAGCTCTAAGCCATAAGCCATAAGCCATAAGAATTGAAAGCACAAAATAATTCAGAGGGTTAATTTGAATCCTAATAGTCAGATTGGAATTGAATTAGCAATAGTTGGTAACATTAACAACGTAAGCAAACTTGACTCCCCATCCCGGCACCATGACTGACTTTCTAAGCCATCTCAATCCCTCTCAACGACTCGCTGTAGAGCATTACTGTGGCCCGATGTTGGTGGTAGCGGGGGCAGGTTCGGGAAAAACCAGAGCTTTAACCTATCGTATTGCCAATCTGATCCGTAATCGCGGTGTCGCTCCGGAACATATTCTGGCGGTAACCTTTACCAATAAGGCAGCCCGAGAAATGCGAGAGCGGATTGAATATATTTTTGCTACCCAGCTCGCCTTAGAACAACACGGACAAAGACTGGAATTTTTGACGGAATACGAACAAAAGGCCTTAAAGTCGCGGGTTTATAAACGCACGACCAAAAAATTGTGGATTGGGACGTTTCATAGTCTTTTTGCCAAGCTACTGCGCTTTGATATCAATAAGTATCGCGATGAACGGGGGCGCACCTGGAAACGCAATTTTTCGATTTTTGATGAATCGGATGTCCAGAGCCTGTTTAAAAATATTGTTACCAAACAGCTAAATTTAGATAACAAAAAGTTTGACCCTCGCAAAATTCGCTACGCCGTTAGTAATGCCAAAAATCAGGGTTTAACCCCGGATGATTACCTCAAGCAAGAGCCTGGCTACCGCGGGCGAGTTATCTCGGAGATTTATAACGAATATCAGTCCCGGCTGGCTGCTAATAATGCCCTCGACTTTGACGATCTAATTGGGATTCCGGTTAAACTCTTTCAGCAAAATGAGTCGATCTTGGGCTACTGGCACACTCAGTTTCAGCACATTTTAGTAGATGAGTATCAAGATACTAACCGGATTCAATACGATTTGATTCGACTGCTGGCTACTAACGCCGAGACAAATAAACAAGAGTGGAATTGGCAGAAGCGATCGCTGTTCGTGGTGGGAGATGCCGATCAGTCTATCTACTCTTTCCGTCTGGCGGATTATACGATTTTGCTTGATTTCCAAAAGGATTTTGGTGATGGTTTGCCCGATGAAGATACCCGCACCATGATCAAGCTAGAAGAAAACTATCGTTCTCGCGAAAATATCATCCAGGCTGCCAATCACTTAATCTCTCACAACAGCCAGCGAATCGATAAAGTACTCAAACCTACCCGGGGGGTGGGCGAACAAATATTCCTCTATAAAGCCGATGAGGAGCAGGAAGAAGCACGGTTTGTGGTGCAGCAAATGCAGAAAATCAAGCAAAATAACCCGGAAATAGACTGGGGCGACTTTGCTATTTTGTATCGCACCAATGCCCAATCTCGTCCCTTTGAAGACCTGATGCTGCATAACAATATTCCCTACAATATTGTCGGCGGTCTAAAATTCTACGATCGCAAAGAAGTTAAAGATGCCCTGGCTTATCTCCGCATCATTGTTAACCCCGAAGATACCGTCAGCCTGCTACGCATTGTCAATACTCCCCGTCGCGGCATCGGCAAAACCACCATGGGTAGACTACTAGATGCCTCCCAACAGATGGGTATTCCTCTGTGGGAAATTGTCAGCGATGAAACCTCAGTTAATACCATTGGCGGCAGGGCGGCAAAATCCCTCAATCAATTTGCCCGGATGATTCAGTCAACCAAAGACCAGTTAGATAAACTGACAGCGGCAGAAGTTCTCAGCCATATCATCGAACAGACAGGCTATGTAACCGAACTACAGCAGCAGGGCACCGACGAAGCCGATAACCGTATTGCCAACATCTACGAGCTATATAACGCAATTCAGCAGTTCCAGGAAGATAACGAAGAAAACAGTCTCGAAGCATTTTTAGCTAGTGCCTCTCTCTCCTCCGATTTAGATAGCCTCGAAGAAGAACAGCAAAAAGTTTCCCTGATGACCCTCCATTCCGCTAAGGGTTTGGAGTTTCCTGTAGTCTATCTCGTGGGCATGGAACAGGGTTTACTACCCCACAACCGTACCCTCAACGATCCGCTAGAAATCGAAGAAGAACGCCGCCTTTGCTATGTAGGCATCACCCGAGCCCAAGAACAGCTATTTCTGACCTATACCAGAGAACGCCGTCTGTGGGGAACACGAGAACCCGCTATATCCTCCCAGTTTTTACAGGAACTACCGGGGGAATTAATTGCTAGCAACATCAATGTTAAAAGCACCTATCGTCGTCGTCGTGCCGAAAAAACCTCTAATGCGATTGATATCGACTGGAGTGTAGGCGATCGCGTTTTACACCATGAATTTGGGGCGGGAGAAGTTACCCATGTTCTCGGTAGCGGCAAAAAAGCCACTCTGGCGGTGAAGTTTCTCAGTATGAACGTGACCAAAATTATCCCCAAAGTCGCGCCGATGGAAAAAGTCGAGTAGGGATTAATGGCGTTGGCGATTTGAAGTATTAAGTACAGAGTAATTTGCTCGCAGCGAGAAGCTTCTAATAAACGCGAATTAAGTAAATAAATCTCATTTTCATACCTTGATTCACCAATGCCAGATTAACAAAACAGGCAATCACAACATCATCGATAACCAATAGACGATATTGATAACGGTTGTTATATTCGCTGTGTTGAATGGTTAATTGTCCATGGTTAATGTTGGTTTTAGCTTCACTACTATGCTGGGCTTGCTCGATCTAATTGCAGCGGTGAGCTATTTTATTCTCACCATTGGTAGCATTACCGATGGAGTCAATCAAGCATCCTCAGTTTTAAGTTTAATCCTCAAGATATATGAACTATTAATTTGTCCTGGTGCTCTTTTTTTATCAGGAATTATTTTAATCTTTAATGGCTGGCGGCTAGATCCGATTCTACAGTTTCAGCAGCTTTTGTTCCATTTAGTTGTTGGTGTCGCAGTTGCGAAAGAAATAAACAACCTAACTTCAACTTAAGACTAAGACTAAAAACAATAAGCAAGGAAAAATTCAAAAAAACGGCTGTATATTTATCGATCTCGATTAATTTCAGCGAGTAGAGCGATCGCCTTATCTCGCAGCATTTGATACTGATGTTCAGCGGCAATTTCTCTAGCTCGTTCGACATCTTTTACTCCCCCTATCTTGTCATCACCAATCTGATACTTTGCTAAACCTCTAACATAGTAAGCATGCTCGTCTTGCAAATACGATTTATCTTCAATTAAATCTTCTAATTCTGTTGCCAGCTCGTAATCTTCCCGCGCCAGTTCTGGATATTTCAGCTCATAATAAACATTGGCACGAGCATAGTAAGCAAACTTGAACTTATCGTCCAGTCTCAAACAGCGATCGCAACTTTTAAGAGCATCAGCATACATCTCTTGAGTAAATTCGAGCATCGCCAGATTATAAAGATTGGTCGCCGATGGTTTTATAACGCTCATTCGGTAGAAATTAAATTGAGCATTTTGATAATCTCCAGCATAACAATGAGCAAAACCTCGTACCGAGTAAGCCTCAAGAAGATTACGATTTAATTCCAAAGCGCGATCGCAATTATTTATAGTTGCCGGAAAATTATTTAACCCCAGATAAGCTTGTGCTTTGCTTAAATAAGCATTGGGATATCGTGGATTAATTTCTAAAGCGCGATCGCAATATTCCATCGCTGCCTG
>JBCBIN010000133.1:0-8598 GCA_038524555.1 Cyanobacteria bacterium J06623_7
AGACAGCACTCTAGTCGCCAAAATTGCCCATGATGTCTTAGGCGATCGCGCTTTGGCAGTTACCGCTGTTTCGGCGTCATTGCTACCTGAAGAATTGATTGATGCTCAAACTCAAGCTGCACAAATTGGGATCGAGCATGAGCTGGTAGAAACCCACGAGATGGATAATCCCGACTACACTTCTAATCCAATTAATCGCTGCTATTTTTGTAAGAGTGAACTACACGATACTCTCAAACCCTTGGCACTCCAACGTGGTTATCCCTATGTAGTAGATGGAGTTAATGCTGACGATTTACAAGACTATCGCCCGGGGATTCAAGCCGCACAAGAAAGAGGCGCTAGATCACCATTAGCTGAAATTGGCGTGAGTAAAGCGGAAGTAAGAGAAATTTCTCGTAGCTTGGGTTTAGCCTGGTGGGACAAGCCTGCTCAACCCTGTCTTAGCTCTCGTTTTCCCTATGGTGAGTTAATTACCGTGACTAAACTACAGCGAGTTGGACGAGCCGAAATTTATCTCCGCCAGCTTGGATATAGCAATTTGCGAGTCCGTTCTCAAGACGATACTGCCAGAATAGAACTGCCCGCAGCGGAAATTACTCAATTTGTCCAGCAGGTCAATATCCCCAAACTAGTTGAAGTGTTTCAGGATTTAGGATTCGTTTACGTGACTCTAGACTTGGAAGGATATCGCAGTGGCAAGCTAAATCAGGTATTGTCCTAAGTGTGCTTATCGGCTGGGAAAAAATAACTTAAAGGACTTAAACGAGAGAAATCTCCCAATCTGTTCTTTATCCCTGCAGCAACTATAGTTGAGAGTGTCAATCAATTGATTATGTCCCTAGAAATCATTATTCCTATAGCCGCTATAGCGATCGTCCTGCTGCTGTTTACCTGGCTAGTTAAAGTACTGCAATCGACGATTAAAACAGCTCTAGTTATTGTGGCAATTTTAATTTTGCTGCAAATAGGCTTCGGTGTAACTTCAGAACAAATTATCGAACAGGTATTACAGATAGTAGAGCAGATAAAAGATTTTATTTTAGGAGCATTTGCCGATTAATTTTAGAGAACTGAAGCAGAGGGCGATTTTAAATATCCGAGGTTAAGCTAGACACCTAACTTTAATCTCAATAGAAATTGATTCGTGTTCCACTCAGACGGAAGCTCGAGCGTTCCGTAAAACCTTGGTGAATCGAACCATTATCTAAAATATTCTGCTGTTTCTCAATATAGCCATGTCGCCGAAGAATTTAGACGATCGCCCTCAAGAGCCAAAAATCAATTCTCAGTTGCAGTCAAGCATCGTTCATAAACCCTTTGCCACGGGAACGGTGAATATTTTTAACCCCTATCGTCCCAGAGGACAAAAAGCTAACAGTCAGCTAGCGGCGCCAAAACTATATTTGAATGCTGAATTAGAAAAAGCTGAATTAGCAAAAACAGAGTCATTATCCGTCGCCGAGTTGGAACCGGAACCCCCAGAGATTGCCTACTGTGAATCCAATTGGTTTGATCGCTGCTTAAATCCTTGGAGTATCACCGCGATCGCCATTATTTTTCTAGCTAATTTGGTTTCAGGAGCGGTTATTTGGCGTAATGCTCGTGGAGTCGCGCCGCAAGCCGAGGCGCAATCAAATAATCTTACTCTGGGCAATATCGACCTCGCTACAGAGGAATTTATACCTCTCAATCTCAGTACCTTAAGCCGTTTGCCAGCGGTTGAAGCTGACGAGTCTAGAGTTATCGAACCGATCGCTCCAGCCCTAGCGCCAATTAATCTAGCACAGTCTCATTCATCTCCTGAGTATTACTATATTTTGACCGAATATCGGGGGGATGATTCCCTAGCACGGGTAAGACAAAAAGTAGAGCGAGTTTCTCTAGTCAACTTGCCTCAAGGAGTATTTATCTACCTGGGCGCATACAAAGACCGTGATGAAGCAGAACTTTTTGTGACCCATCTCGAACAATTAAATTTAACAGCCCAAATTTATCCTTTTGAGTGATTCGATTGAGGGCAACGTCTAGTTTTGCTTATAGGAGTTGAGCGATCCTGGTTTCAGGGTATTGTTAATATCTAATTGATGACTGGGGTTAATGTTTTTACTGGTCAGAGCCAGTAGGTTATACTCCTGGCGAAAACTACGGGCGATCTCCTTAATTTCCGTGTGAGGCTGGACTTTAATTTTGGCGATAAATTTGTAGTTAGAACATGCTTCAACCGATCGCAGCTGAATTTGATGCTGCTGATATTTTTGCTGTAGGACATTTAAAGCTTGGAGTAGAACATTCCATGCCAAATCTTCCTTAAAGGTGACTTCTACTGCATTGGTTAAGTCCTGCAAGATTAGCTTAAATTCACCTAGACTCAGATGTTTTTGCCTCGTAGCGGGTACCCTTCGCTGACAATCGCCTTTGAGATATAAATATTGGCAAACTATTTTGTGAAAACTAGTCTGTTGGTTAATCTTTAAATTCTCGACACAGGCTCCCGTTAAGTTCGAGCGATCAAATTTTGTTGTCCAGGCTTGGGCTGAAGTTAAGTTGGTCTGAGTTAAATTAGCTTGGGTGAAATTGGCTCGATTGAGATC
This sequence comes from Cyanobacteria bacterium J06623_7, assembly GCA_038524555.1. Lineage (GTDB taxonomy): Bacteria > Cyanobacteriota > Cyanobacteriia > Cyanobacteriales > Xenococcaceae > Waterburya. Next base: position 2,595 of record JBCBIN010000133.1, read on the forward strand.
GGCTTGGGTTAGATCCGCACCAAGAAGATTGGCGGTAGTGAGGTTAGTTTGTGCGAGGTTGGCGGCAGTCAGATCCGCCTGGAGTAAATTAGCGGCAGTTAAACTACTGTGGCTAAGATTAGCGTCAGTTAAATCGGCTCGCATTAGATTGCTCCGATGTAATATAGCTCGATGAAAGTTAGCTTCATTAACTTTTGCCTGTTCTAGATTGGCATCAGTTAAGTTAGCCGCAGAAAAATTAGCCCGAGTCAGATTCGCTTGACTAAAATTAGTGTTTTCTAGCTGACTTAGTTCAAAATTAGCTCCGGTCAAATTCGCACCGATAAAGTTGGCGCTGTTGAGATTAGCCTGATTAAAATTAGCTGCGGATAGTTCTGCTCCGCTAAAATCGACAACTCTTAAATCCGCACCCGCCAAATTTGCCAGACTAAAATTGGAGCCTGCTGATTCTGATCCCCGACAGTTAACCCGAATCAGAATAGCTCCGGTAAGATTGACCCCACAAAGACTAACACCACTCAAGTTACTTTCAGTCAGATTAGCTCCCATCAAATTGGCTCCATCCAAGCTACCTCCACAGAAATTACATTTAACTAAAGTGGCACCGGCCAAATCGACACCCGTAAGATTGATGCCTAATAAAGCTTCGTTACTCAGATTAATACCTCTTAAGTCTATCTGAAGATAGCGATCGCTTTTGCGCCACTTGTTCCAATATTCCACGCCGCGATTGAGAGCAGCCAAACATTTTTTATCGACCATCAATACCTTCAGCTAAGTTTTAATAATCATTTTTTGCCCTAAATTATACAGACTACTTTTAATTTGAGGCTAATTTAGCCGATTTAATTTTATTTCTCGATCGCCAACAGCAAGTAAGCGATATCGCACTTTTTATCGTCACCAGACATTTTATTTAGAGATAGACAGTACACTGGGAGAATATGTCAGACTAAAAACAGAAAGAGTAATATTTACTGTTCTCTTACTCAACAATTTGTGGTGGATTTAGTATCCTGGAGTCTGCCAAACCAAATACCCTGAAAGTAAACGATTAAAGGATATAAATATGGGATTATTCGATCGCCTTGGTAGAGTGGTTCGCGCCAATATTAACGATTTAGTCAGTAAAGCGGAAGATCCAGAGAAAGTTTTGGAACAAGCCGTAATTGATATGCAGGAAGATTTGGTCCAGCTACGTCAGGCTGTGGCAAGATCGATTGCGACTCAAAAAAGAACCGAGCAGCAATATAACAAAAATCAATCGGAAGTCAATAGTTGGCAGCAAAGAGCACAATTAGCCTTATCTAAAGGTGATGAAAACCTGGCTCGGGAGGCTCTAGTGCGGAAAAAATCCTTTGGGGATACTGCCAATAGTCTCAAGACTCAACTCGACCAGCAGACTAACATGGTACAAACCATGAAGCGCAATCTTATCGCCCTAGAGAGCAAAATCTCGGAGGCGAAAACCAAAAAAGATATGCTGAGATCGCGAGCTAATGCGGCTAAAGCTAACAAACAGCTACAAGATTCGATGAGCAATCTCGGCACCAGCAGCGCTATGGGTGCATTCGAGCGTATGGAAGATAAAGTTTTGCAGTTAGAGGCAGAATCGGAAACCGCCGCCGAATTGGGTGGAACCGGTATTGAACAGCAGTTTGCCGCCTTAGAAGCCGGTAGTGGAGTTGATGATGAATTAGCCGCTATGAAAGCCCAGTTAAGCGGTGGTTCAGTAACTCAAGATGCTTTACCCGCAGCGGACACTTCTACCGATGCGAAAAATGATGTGATTGATGCTGAGCTAGATGAACTTCGCTCTCAGCTCGATAAATAATTGAGTAATAAATAGACAATAGATATCTGGATGGGGGTAGATAATCTTGATTTACCCCCATATTTTTTTTAACGGGATTCGGATTGCTAACAGAATCTTTTTTCAGGGAGCGGATACTAAATTCTGCTCCCGATTTTGTGACTTGAGCCGTTCCATTAGTAACCGAGCCGGTTGATAGCCAGGATTTTGCTCTAGACTATGACGTAGGCATTCGATTGCCTTATCTATTTGCTGTAAGCGGACTAGCTTCTGGGCGAGGGCAAAGTGTTCTTTGGGTTTAACAGAGCTAGGGCTGAGACGAAAAGCTCGATACCAAGATAAAACCGCCTGTTCTTGTTTACCAACTTTGGCGTAAACCCTGGCCAAATTACGATGGGTTTTGCTTAGTTTGGGGTTTAGTTCAATAGATTCTTGATAGCAGCTAATTGCTTTGAGCCACTGCTGTTTTTGAGCGTAGGAGCTACCAAGATTATTCCAGGAGCTAGCCGAACTAGGTTTTTTATCAGCAGTTGGCAGGGCAATCGATGTAGCGGCAGATTCGGTTTTAGATTCAGCTAGCAGTTTGGGAGCAGAGTTGTTAGCTGGAGTAATTGTTTTGACTGGTTGCTGCGTCCGAGACTTAGACTTTGTCGCCAACTTAGACTTAGATAGTAAGTTTCTAATCGGTTTAGTTGCCGCCAACCTGTTTTGAGCCGATTCTCCGTTAGAAAGAGAAATTAGTCGATGATAAAACTCTACTGCCTGCTGCCAATCTTCTAACTCTTCTAATATCTTGACGAGCTTGGCTAGCCTCTCTGCCTGTGGAGCCAGTTCTACTCCCTGAATATAAAAAATACTGGCTTCTTTGAGCTTTTGCTGCTGGTAAAGTAAATCGCCAAAATTGAAATATTCTGTGGCATCAAGCTGTTCTGGTTCGAGGTTAACTGCCAGACAGAGACATTCGAGAGCTTGTTCTGTCTTCCCCAATTCTTCCCAGACTCGGGCTAGGCTACGGTATGCTCCAGCTAAATTAGGGTCGATGATTACCGCCTGCTGATAGTAATCAAGAGCCTGTTGCCAATTTTTTTGCTCGGCATAAAAGCTGCCTAAGTTAGCGTATATTGCGGCTGAATTGGGAGCGATTTCTAGAGCTTTAGCATATATTCCTAGAGCTGCCGCTTTTTTTCCTCTAATTCTGAGAATATTACCAAAAATTTTGTAGGCATCCGTATCTTGTGGATTGACGTTTAGGGCATTTTTACAAGCCGCGATCGCATCTCGCCAATTTTTCTCCTGAAAATAAATTTCTGCTTGGGCAATATAAATTTTAGCTATGGCTTGTTTTTGCTGAATGCTGGGTTTGTCCGAGCGATCGACCGAGCTGATTAATGATAGAGATTGTTCGGATAACTGGCTTTTTTTTTCGGGTGTAATGTTTAGCGGAACGAGATTGGAATATTTTAAAGTACTATTCATTCAGAAACCCAGAATAAGATAATGCCGATAATCTGAAGCTAGAACTTCAGTCGGAGCCAACGAGTGCGGCAATTGCGGAAGTTTAGCACGCGACTTCGGCTGTTACTGGCGCGGGTTAATCTTATCCTATGAATTTGTCAACCGCCATCCCGATTTTTGCCCCACAGGTCATGTATTCATGACGATAACTGAGAGCGAATTGGCTGACGTGATTTCTCTCTCTCCTATTTTTCAATTTCTTGAGGATTGAGGGAGTTCAAGGTAGTCGTATCTTTACTTTCACTAACCAATAACAGCAAACGACGCTGATTGTTTAATGCTTTTTGATAGTTAGGATTTACCTGTAGTGCCTGACGATAGGATGAGAGGGCTGCATCATTCTGTTTTAGAGCTTCTAAAGCCGCTCCATGGTTATTCCAGGCTAGATCGTAATCTGGCTTTAGTTCGATTGCCGCCTCGTAAGCCGCGATCGCTTGAGGATAATTTTTGAGTCGTAGATGAATATTGCCCAAGTTGTACCAAACTTGATGTTGCTCTGAATTGTATTTGAGAGCCTGACGGTAAACAGAGATGGCATCGTCATAGCGTTTTTGCTGATGTAGGAGATTGCCCAGACTATACCAAGCTCGGGAGTATTCGGGGTCGATGGCGGTTGCTTCTTGATAAGCGGAGATTGCCTCTTCATAGCGGGAAGTTTGAGTCAAAACCTTCCCCTTCTGGTAATGAGCTGCCGGAAAGTTGGCTTTTAAAGAGATCGCCTGTTGATAGGCCGCAATCGCCTGTTGATGTTCTCCTAAATGTTTGTAGGCATTGCCCAAGTTATACCAAGAAGTATGTTCGGCAAAATTAATTTTAATTGCTTGTTGATAGGCATCCACAGCCAGAGAATATTGCTTAAGATAGCTCAAGGCGATACCTCGGCGATACCAAGCCTGTTCCGAATTAGCCTCAATAGCTAAAGCGCGATCGAGACAAAAGAGAGATTCACCATATCTTTGGTGTTGCTGTAGGGCCAAACCGCGATTAATCCAAGTCTGAAAATGAGTCTGGCGATCGCTCTGATTAGACTCGCTACAAGAGATTTTTTGTTCTTGCCGTCGTAGCTGTTCTACTAGCTCATCGGGCTGATGGTAAACATAAAGCCGGTTGATACTATCGTGGCTCGACACTGCTGGAGCGGCTGTCTGCTTGGCTGCCCATAATGGAGCTGCGTTAATTAATAGACTGCTAGTGGCGATTCCTGCAATAGTTAACCAAGCTTGAAACTTCATGATTGTTTTACCGACTTCTTTACTTCCTTCATCTAATCTTTATAGTGGAGTATTAGGTGCGATCCAAATCACCCGCTAAATAAGATCTCAGTCCTAACACGCCAAAAACCTACGGTCAGGAAGTTTTCTGCCGTTTTTGATGTAGGTACATTTTCAGTATGAACCCTTAAGGAAATATAAATAGTTAAGAAATCTAACTCAAGTTGGTATTTTTCTTGACTTGCGGTGATTGATTATTGACTGTTAGACAGGGTTTTTACGGCCTCTGCAACTAGATGCGAGATAAAGGGCAAGATAGCCCTATTCTGAGCATTTTCTTGGCCTTCGGTAAAGATAGTCAGAAGATAAGGCTTTAAATTGGGAATCTCTACGTAGGCAGTATCGTGACGCACGCGACTCATCCAGCCAGCCTTCGACCAAATACGAGCATCCTGGGGTAAAGACTCGCCAATAAATCCGGTAATTTGATTCTCTCCATCACAATCAACAAACTCCTCGGGATTGAGACTGCGCTGAAGTAACTGCATCATTTTTTGAGATCGCTCGGAGGAAACAGAAATACCACCAATAATGCTGTGTAATAATCTGCTTACGGCGTTGGTAGTCAGCAGATTACGGTTATCTAGAAACTCCCCCAGAAAAGCTCTTTCTCGCCCATAGGCACCATCACACCAGGTCTTTTGGTTGACGTTGATGCTTTCTAGTTCGGGCCAGCCTAAAGATGCGAAGTAGCGATTGACGATATTACGCTGTTTTTTCCACGTCTCAAAGGGATTTGCTGGCAATTCAGGGCCACTGGTGGTTCCCGTTAACATATCAACCAAAAGGCTGGTAGCATCATTACTAGAGACAATAATGGCATCTCTGACTGCTCGATTTAGTTCTAAAGATTCAGCAATCATACCCCCTTCTAGCCATTCTTCAATTGCCACTAAATAAAATAGCTTAACTAAGCTGGCGGGATAAATCGGTTCTAGACCTCGATAGCTAAATCCCCGTACGGGATATTTCCAAAATTCTGCTGCCGATAGAGCGCCTCCGGTATTAACAATTACCGGTTCATCATAAACAATCCAGGTTAGGGCAATTTTATCTCTGGTCAGGGAGGGAAATTTAGCTTTAGTAGTTTCGAGGATAGATAGAGAGATTTGATTTAGCTGTTCGTCCGAATGGAAAAAAGACATTGTTTCAGTACCACGAGGTCATAACGTGAGCGATGAGCGGTCAACAGTTACAGGTTAGATTCCTTAGAGATATCTTATGAGGATTAGTTAACAACTGATTAAAGCCGCTGTCTGTAGTTATCTAATTAGGAATAGCATCAGAGGGAGCTGCGATCGCCATTGAGAATATTGAGATAGATGCGAGCGCACTAACGTACTTGATCTGTCTATGATTTAGTTTATCTTGTTGGCTGTTGTTGTCTGAGTTATTGGAGATTGAG
>JBCBIN010000134.1:0-8582 GCA_038524555.1 Cyanobacteria bacterium J06623_7
ATAAACCGCTGAGAATTGCAGAATTACAGGAAGCACTCCAGCTTTTACAGCTCGATCCTTTAATTGAGAATATTAATGCCGAACTGTCGGTAGGAACGAGTCGAGATCGCTGGAATTTGGACGTGATAGTCAACCAAGCCAACGCTTTTGAGCCGGTCTTATTCCTCAACAATAGTAGAACTCCCAGTGTGGGTAGTTTTCAACGGGGAATCGAGCTCAATCACAATAACGCCTTGGGCTATGGCGATCGCTTTAGCTTTGTGTTTAAGAATACTAACGGTAGTGACGATTTTGATACTAGCTACAGGGTGCCAATTAATGCCCTTGATGGGACGGTGGGTCTGCGTTACCGCTTTGTCGATAGTAATATCATTGAGGGAGATTTTGAAGACGTTAATATCGAGTCGGCTACTGACGAGCTGGAGCTAACTTTAAGACAGCCAATTTTACGTCGGGCGGATAGCGAATCGACTCAGGAACTAGCTTTGGGCTTTGAATTTTCGCGGCAAACCAACGAAGTAAGCTTAGATAATACTCCTTTTCCCGATTTATCCCCAGGAGCGGACGAAAATGGCGAAACTAGGATTTCTGCCCTGCGGTTTTTTCAAGACTGGACTAAAAGAACCAGAAAAGACGTGTTAGCAGCGCGATCGCAGTTTAGTGCGGGGGTAGATATTTTTGATGCTACGGTAAACCAGGGCGCACCAGATGGTAAATTTGTGGCTTGGCGTGGACAGGTACAGTATTTACGACAGCTAAAATCTAGCGCCAATATTAATCTATTGCTGCGCTCGGATATTCAGATTTCTGACGATGATTTAGTTCCCTTAGAACGGTTTAGCTTGGGGGGCATAGAAAGCGTGAGGGGCTATCGTCAGGATGCTCTATTGGGAGATAGCGGCATCTTTACCTCCGCCGAAATTAGAATCCCCTTCTATCGCTGGAGCAATAACCAAAGTAGCCTATCAGCCGTACCTTTTATCGACTTTGGCACTACCTGGAGTAATTCTGAGGCGCGCAGTCAAGAAGAAGACACAGTAATATCTTTGGGAGTGGGACTGAGGCTAGATATCCTCGATACTCTCAATGCTCGACTAGATTTTGGGATTCCTCTGGTGGATGTGGCAGATAACAATGACACGCTACAGGAAAACGGAATCTATTTTTCCCTCGAATACCTGCCTTTCTAGAATGTTTCGCCAGTCAGATTTAGATTATCAAAATTGCCATTGCCAACCAAGCATCTAATATCATGAGCAAGTTCTTTCAGTTTCTTTCCCACTATCTTAGACTTCCTTCTTGGCTTCGGGGTTATCGGCTCGTCTTTAGCCAGATACTTTTAGTGGTGCTGGGCATTCTCTTAACCGTTGTTCCTGTTATGGCGCAATCACAATCGTCGTCACCAGCAAGGTTAGCACAACAGGGTCAGCAATTTTATGCTGCCGGTCAACTCGATCGCGCGATTGAAACTTGGCAAGCCGCCGCCGTAGCCTATGACAAACGGGGCAACCAGCAGGGTAGCCGCCATAGTTATCTCAATGTAGCCACAGCACAACAGGCTTTGGGACTGTACGATCGCTCCTGTGGAAGCCTATTTGCTGCTTTTAAACTGGATGAAGTTAATTGCGATCGCGTTATCGAAGATGCTCAGACGATCGAACCTCAGCTAGAAATCAATCTTCCCATTACTCCAGAAGCCGGGCAAAAGCTTCTGCCAGGCATCGCGGCAATTGAGAGACAGCCCGACGAACCAGACAAAGTTTGGGGACTGCTACGCTTTGGCGACTATCTCCGTGCCAGCGGCTATCCTCGTGTCGCCAACCAGGCTCTAGAACTGAGTTTAGCCAGTGCCAATGAACTAAAAGACCCCAATCAGACCACGGCAGCCTTACTCAGCTTGGGTAATGCCCGTCGGGAAATTGCTTTCCAGAAGCAAAATCAATTTTCGCCCCAAACCATCGTCTTAGATGCGGTAGCTAATGCTAAAGGAGATGTGGATAGCGCTCTCGAGCCATATCAGCCGGCGCTCAACTACTACGAACGAGCGGCAGAAACTGCTCCCCAAGAACTAGATGCAATTAAAGCTCAACTCAATCGCTTAAGTCTCTTATTAGACATTAAAGAATATTGGGACAAGTCGATTACGGACTTTAACGATAATTTAGAGCTATTAGAAATTAGCGACTCCGACTTTTTGCAAAATATCGCCGCCGGTTCGTTAAGCTTAAAACAAGACCTTCAGCAGCAGCTACAGCCACAAATTGCCGCAGCGATCGCCACCATCGAGCCAAAAGTAGCCAATCTGACCGCCACCCGGGGGGGCATCTACGGACGGATTAATCTCGCCCAAAGTTTAACTCGTGCCGAGCAAGACGAAATGACAACAGCACAGATGTTAGCCACGGCGATCGCTCAAGCCCAGGAAATTAATAACCCCACCGCCGAAGCAGAAGCCATGGGCTATTTGGGTTCGCTCTATCTCCGTCAGGAACAATACCAATCCGCAAGACGCCTAACCGAAGGTGCCTTACAGCTAGCGCCAACTGCCGAACATCCCGAAATTGCCTATCGTTGGAATGCCCAATTGGGTAAAGTTTTGGCCGCCCAGAATAATCGGGAACAAGCCCTGGCCGCCTATGAAACTTCCTTTGGCACGATCAGGAGTCTACGAAGCGATTTAGCCACAACTCCCGTCGAGCCCATTTTTCGGGAATATATCAGTCTATTATTGGCAGAGTCGCCTACCACAGAGCAGCTAATTAAGGCACGGGACGTACTCGAATCACTCCAGATTGCTACTCTCGATAACTTCTTTCGCGACCCCTGTTCGGAAATATCAGAAGAACCCGTGGCGATCGATGATGTTGATGGGTCAGCGGCGGTTATTTATCCAATTTTGCTCGAAGACCGTTTAGAGGTAATTTTAACTCTGCCAGGACAGCCACTGCGACACTACACTACTGCCAATCTCACCCAAGATAAGGTAGATAACACGATCCAACAGCTACGTCGTCGTGCCCTGACTAACCCAGGTTTTGCCGAAGCTATTCGCGGGGCGCGAGGTAATCCTGAAGCGGAGACAGAGATCGAGGAACTACAGCTATCTCAAGAACAGTCTTTGCAGGAAGATATTCTGCCCCTAGCCTCAGAACTATACAGTTGGCTGGTCGAACCCGCAGAGGCAGACTTAACCGCGAGTAAGGTTAAAACTCTGGTGTTTGTTTTGGATGGCTCCCTACGGAATATTCCTATGGCACTGCTGTACGATCGCGCAGCAGATAAGTATCTAATTGAGAAGGATTACAATATCGCTCTCAGTTCTGGTCTTCAGTTAACCTCTCCCCAGCCCCTACAGAGACAACCCATCAAGGTCCTAGCGGCAGGGGTAACGCGGGATTTTCCCGCCTATCGTTTTCCGCCCATTCCCAAAGTAGAAGATGAATTAAACCAGATTAAATCTATCTTCGGGCAGTCCGAAATCCTGCTCAACAATGAGTTTACCGAAACGAGCCTCGAACAAAAACTCCAGGAATCAGATTTTCCGGTGGTTCACCTAGCAACCCATGGTCAGTTTGGCTCAACTGCCGACCAAACCTTTATTCTCAGTGGTGCGAATGAAGGCGACCCGTTAATTAACGTCAATCGCTTTGATAATCTATTACGAGCCGGTAGTCTTAAACGTTCTCAGCCCATCGAACTACTAGTTCTTAGTGCCTGTAATACAGCCCAGGGAGATAATGAAGCGATTCTTGGTCTAGCCGGAGTTGCCGTGAGAGCTGGGGCGCGAAGTACTCTAGCGACTCTCTGGAGTGCCGACGATGAAGCAACGGCAAATTTAATGGGTAAATTTTATACCAATCTGTCCCAAGACGTGAGCATTAGTAAAGCCAAGGCATTACGCCAGGCACAGTTAGACCTATTGGCAGAAGCAGATTCTCAATATCGTCATCCGTTTTACTGGGCTCCCTTTGTGCTAGTAGGTAACTGGCTATAACCCTAAAAAGCTAGCAGCAATAACTGACTGTACTGAGAAAGTTAATCAATCGCGATCGCCAAAAATATAGTCGTTTTAATTTATTTGTTCGAGAGACTAGGGACTAGGGATTGGGGACTAGGTAATACAAATTTGTGTATACCCAATGCCCTCAATTCTTATTTGAAACAGCTATGAATACCTAAGAGCGATCGCGAGCTAAAAATATAATCATCCCCAGCAAAATTATCGAACCACCCAACAACAGCTCGATTGAAGGAATTTCATCAAATACCATTGCCCCGAGCAAGCTTGCCACCACCGGTTCCCACAGAAGGCTTAAACCGATTAAGGTCGGGGAAACTACTCGCACCGCCCAATTTAAACTGCTGTGTCCGATTAGCTGCGAGGTAATTGCCATCGCTCCAAGGTAAAGATAAATCTGGGGTGAATGACCGGTATAATTGATTCCTGCCCCTAGAGGTAAGGGTAAGAGACAAATTGCTGCCGTAGAATAGGCGATCGCAATATAGTTTTTTGTTGCTAAACCCCGACGCTGCGCCTGAGAACCGAAAATTATATACAGACTAGACATCACTGCACCAATTAAAGCCAGTGCATCGCCCCAAATCGAATTGCTATAGTTGCCGCCACCACCGCTATCGGCGATCGCGATAATAATTCCCCCCAGTAAAGCAATGCCGATGCCCAAACTAGCTTTGAGAGTCAATTTCTCCCCATACCACCACCAGGAAAGTAAACCTACCCAAATCGGATTTGTCGTTACCAATACCGTCGAGGCGGCGATCGAAGTATAGCTGAGAGAAGTAATCCAAGTGGCAAAATGAATTGCCAGACAGACCCCAGCGGTGATCGCATAACTATAAACAGAGACATTAGTCCGAGTGAACTTGAAATTCTTCCAGGTAGGCAACAGCACTATGGCCGAGAAAATCATCCTCGTGGCAGCGATAAAGAGACTAAAGCCAACTTTATTGGTCGGTGCCGCTACATCAACCGCCAAACGTACCCAAATTGCTGCAAGAGAGACCCCGATAACGCCAATGACAATAACGACGAAAACTGACTCTCGTGATGCTTGATTATGACCCATTCTCCGGTTCTACTTACAATACTAAATGCATAGTCTATTCAACTAAAGACAGCTGTAACTCGTCACAAATGGCTGACAATAGATAACCGATTGAATAATACCAGCTAGATAAATGCCACAGATTAAAATCTACGGGTTGCGAGCCAATATCGAACCCAGACGCTTTGCCCTCTCCCATGCTATACAGGCAGCATTGAGCGCAGCCATCGGAACACCTGACCACAGAAGGTTTCAGCGATTTATCATTTTAGAAAACGAAAACTTTATTTATCCCAGCGATCGCACTCAAGACTATACAATTATCGAAATTATTATGTTTGAGGGTCGCTCTATTGAAACCAAAAAAAATTTAATTCGGCTCTTGTATCAAAAAATTGCCGAAACCACGGAAATTAGACCCCAGGATTTAGAAATAACCATCATCGAAACTCCACGCTGTAATTGGGGCATAGGGGGCGTTCTCGGGGATGAATTGAAGCTTAATTATCAGGTTGACGTTTGATGTTTCTTTATATTTATTTAACAACAGTTCGGACAAAATTTAATTGTTAACGAAACAATCGGGTATGGAGACTCAAAAAAATCAATTATCGACTATTTAAAACTGTCCTAATATGCCCTAAAGGACTTCCTTCGGTCGCGGAGCGGTATCCTCCTTCGAGGACGTAGTCCTTTAGGACTGCTCTAATATGCAGAGCTGTATCCTTTAGGACTGCTCTAACTGCTCTAACTGTCCTAACTGTTATTTAATGCTCCTCAACCTACTCTAAAACCGATCTTTCATACCGCGAATACGGGCAAAAACTCTTGCCGGTTCATTAATCTGCGCTGCCGCCTGGAGTGCCGGTTTATCCCAGCGTAAGAAAGGATTTGTCTTTTTCTCTTCTCCCAACCAAGTAGGAATAGTAGACCTGCCCTGGCTGCGAATCTGCTGTACCGTTTGATATCTCGCCTGTAAATCTGGATTGGTACCATCGACAGTTAGGGCAAATTGCAGATTGCTCAGGGTATATTCATGAGCACACCATACCCGAGTATGGTCTGGAAGCTGGCGTAGTTGAGTCAGAGAATCGACCATCTGCGCGGGAGTTCCCTCAAATAGGCGACCGCACCCCCCGGCAAATATCGTATCGCCACAAAATAACTCTCCGGTTGATTCCGTATCCGTGGGGGGAAAATAGTAAGCAATATGAGCGCGAGTATGACCGGGAACAAAGAACACTTCCGCATGGCGATCGCCAAACTGTACCGTATCTCCCGACTCAAGATATACCTGCTGGTGGGGTATACGCCCGCGATCTTCTGCACCACCATAAACACAGACTTCAGGAAATTGCCGCACTAAATCTCGATTGCCACCCACATGATCTCCATGATGATGAGTATTAAAGATAGCGACCAACCGCGCATCAATCTGGGCGAGATAATCCAAGACAGGCTGGGAGAGAGCCGGATCGACTACCGCGGCAATCTTGTGTTGGGGGTCTGATAACACAAAAATATAGTTATCGGCTAAGACGGGAATGCGTTTGATTTCCATATTGAGACTGATTGTAATTCGACCTTTAAGTCTTATATTTAGCGTAGCTTGAGGCTAACAGATTAAAACAAATTACTCGAATTGTTAATTCATATCAGACGTCTAAATATTAAATTCATAAACTACATTTGCAAGGGGAGGATAATTAAATTACTTTCCCTTTTTTCTGTCTGTATTTAATCAAATCTCGTTTGGTTCTCTGTAATTAGACAGCCTGAAAGCTTGTACCATCAAAATATAGTTGAGAGCTGGCTTGAATAACCGACCTTGTGTTCGAGATTGGGTTTGCAATCACAGCCACCCCCTGCAGATCGGGCTAGATTCAAAGTCTAAATTAATTATTAATCAGCTACTGTAGTTTTCTCGCTGCTAGATATATATGCGTTTTTTTAATCAAATTAATTTGCAGACTCCCGAAAGCGTCGAGCTAGAGTTTACCCTGGCGGGAATTGGCAATCGTTCATTTGCCCTCATAATTGATTACCTCATTTTTTGGTCTACCATTCTCTTAGTCTGGATTTTGAGTGCTTTTCTGGCTTTTCAGCTAGTGCCTAACTTCGTCAGCGATGGGGTAATAGATCGCCTGGCACAGTGGATTTGGGCAATTCAATCTCTTACTACCTTTGCCATTTATGTCGGTTATTTTGTCATTCTCGAAACTCTGTGGCGCGGGCAAACCCCAGGCAAAAAATGGACTAAAATTCGGGTGATTCGCGATAATGGTCAACCAGAAAGGCTGCCCCAGGCAATTTTACGGGCATTATTGCGACCCATCGATGATATTTTCTTTGTTGGCGTCTTGCTAATTATTTTTAGCGATCGCGAAAAACGCTTAGGAGATATTCTGGCGGGGACGATTGTTATCCAAGAAGAAGAATCAAAGCTCAGCCAAATTGAAATTTCCAATGAAGCCCAAAGCTTGGCGGCTCAATTGAGAGTTGAAGCGGAGATTGACAACCTGCTACCCGAAGACTTTGCGACTATCCGCGATTTTCTCCAGAGACGAAAAAATATTATCTTGGAATATCAACACCAGCTCAGTCGTAAACTAGCCCAACAGGTACGAGAGATTATTCTGCTACAAAATCCTCCCGAAGGCTATAGTAATAGCCAATTTCTCGAAGCAACTTACCTGGCATATCAGCAAGATAATTTTGATCGCATTTAGCTTTGATCTCCGCTAATCGATCACATGCCTTAGGTTTCGCTCTTATTCTATGAAGGCTTGCACCCCACCATCAGGATTAAGCAGCAAACGAATCACAGATGATTCCTCTGAAGAAGTCGCAGCAATAAGCGGTTCTCCATCCAGCGGCATACCGGTTTGAGTCAAATAGAGTCGCGCCCCTCGACCCAAAGGTATAACTCGCTTGATCGAACCATCAGCTTGCATAATTAGCCTGTATTCTAGGCTTTGGTTTAAGTCTGCCGGCGGCTGCCAACGCTGCTCAAAATAGGTAGTAATTTGCTGAATTTGACTGGGCTGAATTACGGAATTATTTGCTGCTAAGTCTGGAGCTATGTCGTTAGATTCAGCGACTCGATCTGCTCCCGCATTAGAGTCATTTGCTGTGAGCTCTTTTGAGCTAGAGATAGTAGAAGATACATCGGACTTTCCAGAACCGCTATGGGCGATAGTAGCTTCTGTTTCGGCTCGGTCTGGAGTGGTGGGAACAATCTGAGTTATGGTTTCTCGCTCCTGTTCCGGTGACTGGGGTTGCTTTAATCCTGCTCTTTGTCCCACATCCGCTAGGGAATAATCCGCCGGGTCTGGTATATCGGGTTTTGGCTTGGGTGCTTCGACGGCGGGAGGGGAGGGTAGTCTTTCTGTAGATGCGAGGGGTTCCCGTAGCTTGGGGGTGGTTACCCGGGGGCGATCACTTTCCGGCACTGCAGGAGGGGCAATTTCGGCTAGTTCGGGAATTGTCGTTGGCGCTGGAGAAAGCTTGTTTGAG
>JBCBIN010000135.1:0-8577 GCA_038524555.1 Cyanobacteria bacterium J06623_7
GCCTACGGGAATCACGCCCTGAAAACAAGTATTCTTATTTGCTTTTAAAATTTTTGCACCTGAAACATCAATATGTGGCTGTAGCGAGGAATTGATAATGCTAACTTCTTGATTGTCTAAAAAATATTTTTCTGGCTGTTCGTATTTCCAATTAACAATACTGACATGAACGTTTGCTTCGCCAGACCAAACTTGAGTGGAAATTGCATCGTGTATGTGTCCGCCTTTATCAGATAAGTATTCTAAGGTTGCTTTACGGCTTTTTCCTTGACTAATAGAATTTGTCCCAACCAAGCCGACTCTACCGTTAGCTTGGATGTTATCGTGAGCTAATCTAAACCAGTAGCTACAGAAATCTACGTCTTTAATATTAGGAAACTGCTCGAACACCCGATCTATATATTCATCTCCGAGATTTAATCTCATATGTTTTCCACCTAAAAATGGTGGATTGCCAATGATTGCATCGGCTTCGATCCAGGGAGTAAATAAAGCATCATCGCAGATGATATTTTGGTCGAGAGTATCGAGGGGTAGTTCTCTTTCAGTTAATTCTAATTTATCGATCGCTACTTTTTTGGCAATAGTTAAAGTTACTTTGGCAAGCTCAACGGCAAAGGGATTGATATCGATGCCATAGAATTGTAGGGGGGTAACTAAACCCATTTGCACCTGTTGTTTAGCGGTTTCGGAACGACGACGGGTAGCTATTTTATCTAGTAGCGACTTTTCGATTTCTTTTAGTTCTTGGTAGGCTAAATATAGAAAATTGCCTGAACCACATGCAGGATCGAGAACTCGGTAGTTTTGTAGTTCTAACTGAAGCGAGTTTAATTCTTTGATTGTGTTAGCAGCCTCTATTTTTTCGTCCCAGTAGTTGCTGATTGTCGGACGCACAATTTTCATGATGTCTACTTCGCTAGTGAAGTGGATTCCATGCTTATGACGTAGTTTATTACTCGCCGTCCCTTCAAAAATGCTGCCGAAGATAGCTGGGCGAATCTTTGTCCAGTCTTGTCTAGCTGCTTTTTCGAGTAAAATTAATTCCTCTTTGGTTAGTTCAATCGGATGAACGACGGCAAACAAACCGCCATTGAAGTAATCTACGCCTTTATATCTTCCCGCAGGAGTAATCCCAGGACGATCCATCGCGTAAAATAACCCGCTTAAGGTGTCATAGGAACTTTTCCCATCCTCTAAACACTCGTGGACGCAGCGAGTAAATATATTTTTAGGTAGCAAGCCTCGATCTTCTGCGAACATTGAGAGGACGCATTGCAGGATTAATCTCTGGGCAACTTCTGGCTTAAATCCTTCTTTTTCTCCCCTCTGACGAATAATTTCATATAGTTCGCCCATTTCGCGAGCAGTTTCTTTGGTTACTTCTGTCTGATTGTTCTGAAAGATTGGTGTTTTTTCCTGTTCTTCCATAAAGCCAAAAGCAGATGCTCTGGCGGGTAAATCCTCAATCGCCACAATATCGACAGGCTCATCTACCTGACTGTTGAAATCGTAAATATGAAACAGATCGAAGTTACACAGCATCACGTAACGCGGACGATTAGGAACAATTCTCGTCCAGTAATTAAACGCCTGACGATAGTGCTTACTCAAATCTTCTCCCTGCGTCTTCATCTCAATCAACACGCGGGGTTTCCATACCAAATCCGCAAAGCCTGTTTTACCCTTTTTACTTCCCTTGGTAACTACATACTCACAGTCTGCGCCGACTTCTCTTACTCCCTGATGACCAAAAGCTTGAAAAAAGCGATCTAAGAATATTTGTGCTTCACCTTTCTCTTTGCCTTCAAGGTGTTGAAGACGATAGTTCACAAATTCCTTTAGGCGATGGGGTGTAGCTGCCATATATCTTGTTAGAGAAGAGATATATAGAGCTTTCCCTGTTAACTACCATAATCATTCGGGGAAACTACGTGACTTAGATCGCAATTTTGCAGTGATGTTTGGGTTGATAAGTAGCCCCACCTGATTAAAAATTAAATACTTGGGTCAGTATCGGACATTAGAGACTGGGGATAAGGGAAGGTATTCTGTAAATATTTCAGTCCAATAATAAAAGCAATAGTTAAACAGTGTCAGTAATTAAGCAACAAGCAGAAAGTAGTTTATGGCAAGATAGCTGGCGGAAATTCCAGCGCGATCGCCCGGCGGTATTTGGTTTAGCCGTCATTATCACAATCGTGCTGGCGGTAGTTTTTGCCCCCTGGATTTATACGACTCCTATCGATAAGATTGATTTTCTCGCCTCTGCCACACCACCTAGTTGGCAGCATCCTTTCGGGACAGACGCTTTAGGGCAAGATCAGCTAGCTCGTTTATTGCGGGGTGGTCGAGTTTCTTTAACCGTGGGTATAGCTTCCATGGCGGTAGCTATTTTTCTCGGGACGCTAGTTGGCGCGATCGCCGGTTTTTATGGTGGTGTCGTAGATGGGATTTTAATGCGAATCACGGACTTATTTTTAGCTTTACCCCAGTTGCCATTACTGTTATTAATTGTCTATCTTTTCCGGGAGTCGATGAAACAGCTAGCGGGAGCCGAATTAGGTGTATTTATCTTAATTGTGCTGTTGATTGGTGGTTTAAACTGGATGTCCGTCGCACGGTTAGTTCGAGCCAATTTCCTGAAGCTACGAGAGATGGAATTTATCGGGGCGGCTAGAGCGATCGGTGCCCAGCCAGCTAGACTGATTTGGGTTCATCTATTGCCTAACGCCCTTAGTGTAATCATTGTTGCTGCCACCCTAGCTGTGGGTAATGCCATAATTACCGAGTCTACTCTGAGCTTTTTGGGCTTGGGTTTTCCTCCTGATGTACCTACCTGGGGCAGAATGCTGTTTGATGCCAAAGATTATTTAGAATCTGCACCTCATATGGCAATTTTTCCCGGTCTAGCTATCTTTTTAACCGTGTTGAGTATTAACTATATCGGGGATGGACTTAGGGATGCATTAGATCCAAAACAGTAAACAACCCTAAAGCATCAGCTTCGTAAATAATCAGTGAAGATTCTGATATCTGATTCAGAAGCCAATTCAAAAAACAAAGGTTAAAATGGCGGCATCTTTGCTCTATTTTAAACTTTATGAAACCGCAAATATTAGTTTTTATTACTATTTTTACTGCTATTACTACACCGGTTAAAGCAGAAAGTTTTAGCGATCTCAATCAGCTTTTAGCTACTAAAAAATGTTCCCAGTGTGATTTGAGCGATGCGGGATTGGTACAGTCAAACTTAGTTGGTGCAGATTTAACGGAAGCAAACTTAGTGGGAGCAAATTTAAGCCAAGCAAATTTAAAAGGTGCTAATTTAACCGGAGCAAATTTAGCCGGAACGTCTCTCCACGGTGCCAATTTAACTGGGGCAAATCTAGCGGGAGCAAATCTAGCGGGGACAGATTTAAGAAATGCCTATCTAAACAACGCCAACTTTCAGAATGTAGATTTAGACACGGCGCATTTAGAAGGAGTTAAAGGTTTAGCAACTACTGCTGCTACTGCCGAACAGTTCCATCGCTGGGGTGTCAGAGAGGCCGAAAACGGTAATTATCGAGGTGCGATCGCCAACTATCAAAAGGCAATTAAGCTCGATCCAGAATTAGCTCCTGCCTATCTTGGTTTAGCAATTATTCAATACAATTTTGATTATCGAGGTGCAGCCGACAAGAATACGCAAATGGCGTTAGATTTATTCACCGAACAGGAACATGAACTAGGCATGGAAACCGCCAGTAATTTTCAACAAAAAATGGCTTTGATTCAGGAAGCCGAAGAAAATGCAACGGCACAGGAAGGAGGACACGGTAAGATTGGCAAAATTATGGGTAGTGTGGGTTCTCTACTATTACAGTTTTTGCTTTAATAATTTAGGTTTTCAAGAATTTTAAATATGCGCTCGTTAAGCCCTCTTATACTTAAAGGAGGATTTCTTAATTTCACTATTTTTTGCTTATTTATAATTTAGATAACTTATTTATTACCGCATAAATTTATCTCACAAAATAAATTCTGATTAAATTAATAAAAACTGCGACAAATTGAGCCTGATCAACTATTTTTCAACAAATATTTTGAAAAAGCATAGACAAGGTTTAAATAACAAAACAAGCACCCAAATATGCGCAGGATGCTTGTTCGATTCTCGGTGATTAATCTTGATAACTCACTTTATTGGATATCGGCAAAACCGCTACTGTAAACTGTACCATCCGGCATAATTGTTCCCGATAAATCTGCTTGGGCGAGATTAGTATGGTCGAGATTTGCCCCTCTGAGGTTGGCACTGCGAATATCTGCCCCTGCAAAGTCTGCCCCTGCAAGATTAGCTTGAGACAAAATCGCTTTGGTTAACTTGGCTGATTCGGCTGGCACGTTTGTCAAATTGGTGTTCGACATAATTGCTGAGGTAAAATCTGCCTCAGCAAGGTTTGCACCTAATAGATTGGCATTACTGAGAACTACGTTATAAAGAGTAGCATTACTCAAGTTTGCCTGACTCATTTCGGCTTCTGAGAGAGTTGCACCCATGAGGATCGCGTCGGTTAAGTTAGCCTGAGAGAGATTGGCAGTTTTTAACTCGGCTTCATTGAGAATAGTGTGGGAAAGATTGGCTTTGGAGAGGTTGGTACCGATCATCGAGCTACCGTAGAGATCCATGTTGGAGAGATCTGCTTCAGAGAGATCGCAATAGTTACATTTATTAGTTTGCTGTAGATAGTTGAGATCGCTTTGGCTATAGGCACTTGCAGGGAAAGCAAATACTACTAAGCTAACGATAAAGGAGACACAAATAATTGATAGCTGTTGTAGCCAGGATTTAAGCATCGGATTCGGCTTCATAGTTGATTTTCTATAAGATTTAGGGAGTAGATTAGCTGGAGCATTACTTGAGTGTTACTAGTGGGGGATTAGCCCAAGAACCATATCCTGGGGGCTTGGCTGCGGGGGGATTTACACCGATCGCCGACCACAAAAGACCTTCGGGATAGGCTTGAGGACTGACGACAAAAGTAACGTCATTGGGTTTAATGCCAAAGCGATCGCGCCAGGCTTGAGGTAGCTGATACCAGGTGGCGATATACCAGAGTTTGATAATATTGCGGGCGATCGGTCCAAGCTTTTCTGAACCAAAAATTTCGATTCGCATTTTCTTGTCTAAGGCGGAAGGATTATCTTTGGTTGACTCATAGAAAGTGTTAAACGTTGTCAAAAGTTCGTTCAAAATATCCTGTCCAATTACCTTGGCGATCGCTTCATAGTAAGCAGAAACCTGACCCGTACCGTAAATATCAAAACGGGAAAAGCCCGTAACTACCATTGAAAGACCGACAAAATCTTCGATTGATTGAGATCTATCCATACTGATTACTGTTGACTGTTGACTGATTACTGATTACTGAATCGCTCGATAAACTGGCGCAGCATGAACTCCATTGCTACCGTTTAGAGGATTTTTGACCAAGCGTTCTGCCTGATATTTCAAGCCACACATTGCGCCGACAGCGGGAATCAATACGTCGGGGTGACCGTTGAAAGCCGATTCTAGCTGTTTCATAAACTTGGCATAGTCGGACTGGAATTTTCTGGCAGCCTCGTATACTTCCGAACCAGGAACAAAGTCGCTTAACTCGATATTTTCTTTAATTGGATATACCGCATCCCAATCAACTTTGAACTTATCACCAGTGGGATGACCTGGCTGATCGGATTTTTCGGGATCTTCGAGATTAATTACGTAATACTGACCGCAGTTTGACTCGCCATTATCATTAATTAGCAACTGTTGAAAACGATAATAGTGAGACAATTCGCGATCGCCGTCATATATGCGTTCTTTACCCGAACCTTCTCCCTGTTCCTGAATTTCTCTTAGGGCGAGAATTGCGGACTTAAGATCGGTAACGGGGATAATTTCTCCCCCTCCGTTATAGTAGTATTCAGGGGTAATCTGTTTAGCAGGATCGCCACAGAATAGGTCATCGCCCATCTCTGTATACAGGGCGTGTAGACCACGAATGATTTCGGCATAAAACTGCCCGATGCTATAAAAACTAAAGTGGGGCGGTTGATTATGTACCTTTAAAAAGCTATCGGTATGGTTGCGTGGCATTACCAGTGGTTGACCTCTTTCTGGCTCATTTGCCCGTTCGATCTGGAGGAAGGTTTTAACTGTCTCCCGTGAGAATTTATTTAAACCAACTTTAAAATCAGTTTCTCCTGTGGGCAGGGTAGCAGGATATTGAGGAATAAACTCAGGATCGCTAAGAACAGATTTCATCTCGCCCCCCACTGCGTTAAAAACATTGGCAGCTAGGGTCAGGTGCAGCATTTCTTCCACAGCCACCGTCCGCAAAATATGAAACGCCTCAATATTTGTCCCAGGCTTCATCGAATACAGCGCCGTAATGTAGGGAGGTAGAGTAGCATGTTCCACCGCCATCGCCTGCTTGAGATAATAATGCAGGTCATCGACGGATTTGATTAGCTCATTCTGTACAGTTGTTGTCATAGTTTATTCCAGGTAATTTGAATAACGATGTCAAAATAAATCTTGATCGATGGACAATTCGTCAATTGCTTTGAGACCTTATAAAAACTAGAAATTGTCCATTCCTAAACCAGCGCATGTCTCAGCTGCTGAGATTTAAGATCTTTAATCATCTCTTGAGTACTAATGAAGCACAGTGCAGCTAGGGTTAGGGTAGTGTTAGAAGTACCAATACTGGGCATACTCCCCGCACCAATTACGTAGAGATTGCGATGATCCCAAGAACGCTGATAGCGATCGACAACGGAATTGGTTTTGCATGTTCCCATCACGTGAGTTCCTGCATAGTGATTCCCACCACGGAAGGTATAGCCTTCGCCTTTATAGGTAAAATAGCCGTAGTCAGAAGGATCGTAATGAGTGCAATCCTCTGCCCCCAAACGTTGGAAGAGCAGGCGAGAAAAGTTGCGGGCGTAGGCGAAAGTCTGACGACAGTAATCGGGTACGTTAAAGGAAACTTGGGGACGATAGTTACCCAGGCGATCAGTGTATTTAGGATCGATAGAGATTTGATTACTAACATCGGGGGGTAGATCGATCATGAACGCCATTAGTAGCTGGCGAGAGATACGGCTAATTAACTCTTGGCGTAGTTCTTGTCCGTATTTATTTTTATTGTTAACAATCTCTAGCACCTCGCTATAGGGCGAACCTGTCGCCCAGCCCCAGCCGTCGTTATGAATATCGATCGCAAAAGCAGCCTGGCGATCGCGAAACTGACCGTGACGGAAGGTACTAATCCCTGAAGTACAGATGGGTCCCCGCATCGTTCCCGTAATTTCAGGCATCAAACCCCAAGCCAGCATGTAGGGGTGATCCATTAGGTTCTTGCCGACTAAACCGCTAGTACTGTTAATTCCAGAAGCCAACAGCAAACGAGCATTTTCTACCGCATTGGCAGCAATAACAAACAGACGACCTTTAGCAACCCCCGCAGTATATTTAGGCGAGTCCTTATCCTGATAGTGCTTAAACTCAACTGCGGTCACGTGACCATTCTCAGCATTAATTTCGATTTTGGAAGCTACCGCCTGGGAGAGAATATGTACCCGCTGGGTTTTCAGCGCCTTATTTAAAGTTTTGCGGGCATCGTATTTCGCCTGGACAGGACAGATAGGGGTACAGTTAGCGTTACCCTGACAACGTTCGCCATACTCTACGGGATGAACGCTCGCTAGCTTATCGGGAATAAAACCTTTACCCTGGTTATATTTAGGGTTAGGTACGCCGTTACGAGCTTGAGGAAAAGTCTTGACCTCAATTTTGTAATTTTCGCCGTTAAGTTCTACTTCCGTATCGTCCAGTTTTCTCGCAACTGCTTTATCTAGATAGGAAGGAGGCATGTTGTGCATCGGATAGACATAGCCTTCCTTAAAAGGTACGCCAATCGCCTTTTGATCTTCCACACTCCCCGACACTCCTAGCTCATTTTCCGCTATGCGGTAGTAGGGCATCATTTCTTCGTAGGGAATTGGCCAATCCATGCCCTGACCGTGATTCTCACGCATCTTAAAATCATCTGGCAACATGCGCGGGGTTTTTGCTTCCCAATGCACCGTCGTTCCCCCAGCAACTCTAGTGTAGGAACTATCTAAAGCTAAAGGACCTTGCTGTACAAGATAGTTGCGATCGTCAACTCGACCAGGAATTAATTTATTTACGTCAGGACTCCGAGGACTGGGAGCATTTTCATTACGGGGAAAAGGAGCATTATTATCTTTTTCCACTGCCGTATAAAAATTGTTAACGTAACTTTGAAATCCTGCTAGAGTCAAATCTTTATGAGAACCTGCCTCTAAAATTAAGACTTTATTTCCCTGCTCACTCAGTTCTTTGGCAACAATTGAACCACTGATTCCTGCTCCAACAACTACAACATCATAGGTGGTATTAACAACAGTTTGTAACTCTACCAACTGCATATTTCCGTGATTTTGGCTCATGTTTCATTCTCACAAGATTATTAATTCAATATTGATGAAATAGAGCTTAGAAATAAGTTTAAGCCAAAA
>JBCBIN010000136.1:0-8524 GCA_038524555.1 Cyanobacteria bacterium J06623_7
CGACAAACATCGTTGTTTTTACTTAGAGAAAAACATGTCTTTTCGCTCATAATTAAACTGTAATTATTTGCCAACAATGCTTTAAACAAAGAGTATTTTTATTTTGTACATCGTGAGACTGGACTTCCAAAAAATATGATTTATGATGGTTTTTAGCGGTTTTATCACCTAGTGTTATACGGCATGTTTTGGTCGAATTAAAATTATAAATAGAGAGGGTATATTTATTATGTCAAGTGTAGTTGTTTCTTTTGATAGTGGAACTCAGCTTGCTGGCGATAACTTAAGTGTTATTGCTCAGCAAGGAGAAGCCAATATTATCAAGGTTTTAGCTGATGGCGAGCAATCTGGCGCTTCTGTATCTATTGTTGGTGGTGGGCTTAACGACAAAATCCATTTGGGAGTGGCCGGCGGCTCTTCTGTCTTAGGTCTGGGCGGTAACGATACAATTATTGGCGGCGCTAAAAACGATCTGCTTGATGGTGGCGAAGGTCATGACTTTTTAGAAGGAGCTAAAGGTAACGACATTATTAGTGGCGGTCTAGGGGATGATGAAATTTTCGGTAACGAAGGTAACGATATCATCACTGCCGGTGCTGGTGACGACATTGTTAGCGGCGGTCTGGGTAACGATCTGATTAGCGGTGGTACTGGAGACGATACTATCTTTGGTGGTCCTGGCTTGGATACTATCAAGGGTGGTGCTGGTTCTGACGAACTTGTTGGTGGTCTTGGTGCTGACGTTTTTGAATTCAACGCTGGAGAATTCACTTCAGAGTCAATGGATACGATTACTGATTTCGCCGATGTCGATAAAATCACTATTTCTGGTGTCGGAGATGGTATAAGCTACGATCCTCACACAGGAATAGTATCTGTCGATGGGGTTGACGCTATTGATATTGGTGAGGGCAAAGATGTTCATCTCACTGAAGTAAGCGATGGCGAATGGGAAATCTTCTAAAATTAAGCGGATTCTTCCTGTCCTACAATCGCTAAAAACAGAATAAAGAGAAGTAGACCCATGACTAATGTTGTGGGTCTAATGTTATGTAGAGCTCGTAGACAAAACCAGTAACTAAATTATCAATTGCCGAATCGTGCTGTATCTTGAGAGAACGCGATGTACTACTTCTATTTTTTAGTTATTCGAGTTATCCTATTTATTTTGTAAGTCGAGTTGGGGCTATTCCCATTACCGTCAATGACAACAGGCGAATCCTCATTCAAACAGATCGAATCTCACCTGAGAAGAGAAGAATGGGAAAAGGTTATCGAAATTTGCCTTCAGAAGATCGGGGAGACTCCTGAGGAGATTGATTACTATCTCTATCTAGCTAAAGCTTATGCCCAACAAGGCAATTTTACGGCAGCAGTTAGCGCTTATCGCAAAACTTTAGGAACCAAGATCGATCAGGCGGAAATTTATGCAGAGTTAGGTCTGTTATACAGCAAGCAAAAAGATTCTGCCCAAGCCATATGGCATTATCAACAGGCGCTCAAGCTAAGACCAAACTGGGCCGAGCTACAGTATAATCTCGGGGTAGTTTTACATCAGCAGGGGAACTGGTCAGAGGCGATCGCTACTTACAATCGGGCGATTCAGATTCAGCCTAACTATGGTGCCGCCTATTTTAATTTGGGAGTGCTGTTCGATCAAAAAGGAGAGTTAGAAGCCGCAATTTCGACTTATAGGCAGGTAATTGCAATTCAGCCCAACTTAGTGCGAGCCTACAGTAATTTAGGCAGTACCTATGCCCGTCAGCAAAAATATGATGAGGCGATCGCTATTTTTCAGCGGGGTATTGCTCTGGATCCAACCTGGGGAACCCTCCATAATAATCTCGGTCAGGTATACTGGCTCAACTCCCAGCCCGAAAACGCTTTAACCTGCTTCGAGTCGGCGATCGCTTTAGAACCTAAAATGGCTCTGGCACATCATAATTTAGGTCGGTTATGGCAACAGCAGGGCAATGATTTGCAGGCAGCAAGGTGTTTTAAGCGGGTAACTCAGCTCGAGCCGCAAAATATTCTGGCTCACAGTAACTACGCCGAAGCCCAGCAAAAGATGGGTAATCTCGATCGGACTCTAGATTCCTGGCGCACCATAATTAGTCTCGAACCGGATTTTGTCGATGCTTACTACGAAAACAAATTATCTAGTAGTCCCCAAGATTTATTAGAAATAGCTAAATTAGCCTGTGCGCGCTTCTTACAGGCATTAAAACGAGGAGAGCAAGCTGAAGCCTACCATCATCTCGGTCGCACCTATGACTACATGGGAGACGTCCTGTTTGAGTTTGGGGGGGTTAAACAGGCAGAATTTTATTACGAACGAGCCCTACAAATCAAACCAGAAGATGGCTTACTCTACCTCAAGCTCGGTAACTGTCTCGCCCGACAGCGACGATTGGATGCGGCGGTAACTACCTACCAACAGGGGTTAGCCCAACAGCCCGACTTGGCTCCTATTTCTTTTCAGCTCGGTAAAGTTTTAGAGCGGACTCAACAGGCAGAGCGGGCGATCGACTGCTACGAACAAGTCTTAAACGTGCAGCTGGATGAATTAGACTGGCAAAAATTACCCAAGCTATTTCTCAGTGAAGATAATCTCGCCCATTTACCCAGTCAGATTTACTACCATACCCGGGATTGGGTTCGAGACTGTAGCGCGGTTGACTTTGACTATACCGAAGTAGTCTGGTCGTCAAAACTGGTGAGCCAAACTGTCTCTAAAACGAAGGGACATCCCGAAACTATCCAAATCGATCCCGGCAGTTCTTTGCAGCCCGATTGTGGTGGAGTTAACTGTGGAAAGTGTATGCTGGCGCTGATCGATAGTTTTCAGCCCGTTCAAATCGGTCAAAGCGCCTATAAATGCGACCTAGAAGCCGCACCGGAACTTGAAGCGAGATTGCCTTTTGTAGTCAAAATCCCTAACGGCAGAGCCTGGATTGCGGCTCAAAAAAATTCCTGGGTGATTTGTAATGCTCTAGCGGTAATAACTCCCGACAATTACTTACTGGGTGACCTCTCGCGAGATTATCCCTGGTTTTTACCCGGGTGTCCCTATCAACAGCGAGCCGAACACAATATTTTTGAGCGGGAAATTCCTCCCGTCGAGCAAATCACCGGCAGGGTAGCTTTGCTATCAGGACTAGCAGGGCACGTTTACTACCACTGGATGTTCGATATTCTGCCTCGTTTGGAGTTAATTAGACGCAGCAATATCAAGTTTAAAGAAATTGATTGGTTTGTCGTTAACAGTATCAGTAAGCCCTATCAACAGGAAACCCTCAAGTTACTGGGAATACCCGAAGCCAAAATTCTCGAAAGCGATCGCCACAGTCATATACAGGCAACCGAACTCATCGCCCCTTCTTTTCCCGGATATCTCGACTGGGTGCCAGAAGGAACAATTCAATTTCTCCGCCAAACTTTTTTGCCCCAAAATAATTTAACAGTCACCAAAAACGACAAAATTTATGTCAGCCGAGCTAAAGCTAAAAATAGGCGGTTAGTTAACGAAGCAGCAGTGAGTCAGTTATTAGCTAAATATGGCTTTACCACCGTATTTCTCGAAGAGATGACGGTACTCGAACAGGTGGCAATATTTGCTGGTGCGAAAACAATTGTTGCGCCCCATGGTTCGGGACTAACGAATTTGGCTTTTTGCGCCTCCGGGACTAAAGTAGTAGAGCTTTTTTCTCCTAACTACATTCGCACCGACTACTGGATGATTAGCCAACAGTTGCGGCTAGAACATTACTATCTAGTCGGTAAAAACTTTAATTGTGCGGCATTACGCAATCTAATGTATCAAAATGCCCTAACTGAAGATATCTTAGTTAATATCGAGTCTTTAGAGTTAATTTTGCAGCACTGTCAAGAGCTACCGACATAATCAACCGAGTTCATGATGGCACGAGCGTGAATAAATTCTGCTTGATTTGTTGGCGTCTAGCTCTCAATTAAACTAATATCTGATTCAGATAGATCGAAATATCAACCATAATCTTCATTCTGTTAACCTTTATCAATTAAATTCGTGGACTCCAGCTATTTAGATCGGGCTATTGCTCAATGCGAAGCAGCGATCGCGCAAAAAGATAACGTCGAACAATGGCAGGCTGCCTTTGGCAATCTAGGCAATCTGCTCCAGGGAAGAGCTGAATTCGACCGGGCAATTGTCTGGCATTCTCTAGCGTTGGACAATACCCTAAATTTAGCCGAGGCATATTCCCAATTGGGCGAACTGCATTTGCTGGAAAACAATTTACCGGCGGCTTTGAATTCTTTCGAGCAAGCCTTAGAGTATCTGCCTAATTCGGCTCGCGTCTATTCTGCCCTAGCTCAGATTAACGGTCAGCTACAGCGCAAAGAACAGGAGATGGAGTGCTGGTATAAAGCGACCCAACTCAACCCTAAATTGGTCAATCAGGGGGGGTACTACAAGTTGGCTAAGGCCCTCGAACAGCGGGGTAAAACCGAAGAAGCGATCGCCTGTTATGAAAAAGCGGCCGTGGGAGGTCAGGGACAGGTTAAAGCCTGGTACGATTTGGGGGCTATCTACCAGAAACAGGGTAAATTAGCCGATGCCGAAAGAGCCTATCGGGAAATCTTAAATATAGAACCCGCCGATCCTAGGGCACAATACAAGTTGGGAACGATCTATCTACAGCAGCATCAGTTTGAAGAAGCGATCGCCTGTTTCCGGCTGACGATCGAGCAAGATCCAGATTTCCCCTGGGCATATCGCGATTTGGTTAAAACTTTTTTACTGGCTAAAAAATGGAATGAAGCGATCGCCACCTGCTACGCCATTATCAATTTAGTCGAAGAATATCCCTGGGTCTACAGTCATTTAGGCAACGCTCTACGAGAAAAAGGACGGTTGGCAGAAGCCGCCAGCAATTTTCAAAAGGCCTGTCAGCAGAGAGGTTGGCAGCAATGTGTCGAACGCGACTATTTTTTCTCCGTCGATATTTTTAGCTATCGAATCGAGCTCTGGACAGAACTACTGGCATCTCTTAAAGGACAGCCGGTGAAGGCTTTAGAACTCGGCTGTTATCAGGGCATGTCTAGCTGTTGGCTGCTAGATAGTATTTTGACTCATCCCCAAAGCAGTCTGACCTGCATTGAGTCAAAACTCGATCCTAAATTTCGTGAGAATATAGCTAAAACCGGGGTAGAATCGCGAGTAACTTTGCTGGCAGGGCCAACCCCACGGCAAATGAATACCCTTACTCCTAACAGTTTTGATTTGGTCAATCTTCAGGATCGCTGTAAAACAATTGACCGTAGCGAACAAAACGCGCGACAGGCTTGGCAGTTGACTAAGTCGGGAGGATTGATTATCTTTAGCTACTATGGCTGGCGCAATCCCCAAAATCCCGAACAAAATCCCAAGGTAGGGATCGACCGCTTTCTGGTTTCGGTTAAAGATAAATGGCGACCCCTTCATTTATCCCCCCCTGCCTTTCAATTAATCATTCGCAAGCTTTAAGTCTATGGAGAGCGAATGATGTCGAGCGAAATTGAGTTTACGGTGAACTGTTCCTTGTCTAAATTACAGCCGGTTGAAATCGAACAAAAAATTAGCCAATATCAACAACAGCTAGAGAATAATCCGACTTCGGCTGATGTCTATATCGAGCTGGGAAATTTATACGCTCGGCAATCGAAATGGCAGCTAGCAGTAGAGCAATACCTTCAGGCAATCGAGCTAAAGCCAAATTTAGCCCCCGCTCATCGTCAATTAGCTCTCGCCTATAGCCAGCAAAATAATTTTTCTCTCGCTGTAGATCACTTATTTCGCACCTTCAAGCTAGAGCCGACATCGTTTAAGGTGTCCGAACTGTTCGATTTGGCTCAGAACCTGGCAGCGCAAAAAAAACCCCTGATGGCGATCGAGTGTTATCGTCACCTAACTGAATCTCAACCGGATTTTGAAGCAGCATACCAGGCACTAGCAACCTTGCTGACAGAACGAGGCGAGGATAAAGCAGCGATCGCCGTCTACCGTCAACGGGTTCATAATCACCCCCAAAACGTTCAATATATTTTTGCCCTCGCGACAATACTAGCCAGCCAGAAGAAATGGCAGCGTGCAAGTAACAATTATCGGCGAGCCGCTAAAATTCAGCCCTCGGCTAAAATTCACTATCATTGGGCGATCGCTCGCTATCAACTCCAGGAGTATCAACAAGCCTGCGCTCATTTTCAAAAGGCAGCTAAGCTCGAACCAGCAGCCAAGATTTACTATTATTGTGGCCTGTCTCACTGGCAGCTAAGGGCATTTGAGCCAGCCGAATCCTGTTGGCAGAAAGCCCTGACTCTCGACCCGCAGTATGTGTCGGCTCATTATCAGCTAGGTAAGCTCAAGCAGCATCAGCAAAAATGGCCGGAGGCAATCTCTGTCTATCAAACAGTACTCGACCTCGATCCCCAATTCAGCTCCGCACTGCTCAATTTAGGGCAAATTTATCGTCTCTTGAGCAAGTTTGAACCCTCGGTCACCTGTTATCGTCGCGCAGTGGAAACCACTCAGGAAGGTTCATCTCTAGAGCGACAAGCTTTTGCCGGCTATCAGCAAACTTTAGAGCAGTATCCTACGGTTACCGCCATTGCCTATTATCGTTTTGGCAGACTTTTGCGAGCCCGAGGTCATTTTCCCGCAGCGATCAAAGCCTACATTCATTCTCTCCAGCTCGACCCCAACTGCATGCAAAATTATATTGACTTGCAGTATACCCCCATCGCTAAGGAATTATATCCCCCGCTCATTAAGGTTTACCGACAAATTGTAGGTAAATATCCTAAAATTACTATCGCCTGGAGTAATTTAGCCGATGCCTTAACTCAGCAAGACCAAATAGAGGCAGCAATCGAATGCTATCGTCAGGGCAGCTATCAACAGGCAACTCAGAGCAATCCTAATTTAGCTCAACTAGACTGGCAGTCGGCTAAAACATCTGGCCCAGACTTTATCATTGCCGGAGCTTCAAAATGCGGCACTTCCTCAATCTACTACTATCTCAGCCGCCATCCGCAAATACTTGTACCCCACAAGAAAGAGATCGATTTTTATTGGCAGCACTATGACCGGGGCATCGATTGGTATCTGGCCCATTTTCCAACTATTTGCGATCGCCCAGATTTTCGGACGGGTGAAGCAACTCCCAACTATTTGCGATTTCCTCAGGTGGCACAAAGAATCAAGGATACTTTTCCCCAGACTAAGATTATCCTGCTGTTAAGAAATCCCATTGATCGCGCAATTTCCTGGCACTATCACAAGCTTAATTCCGGTCTGACTAATCTAGATTTATCCACGGCGATCGCCACGGAGATCGAACGTCTAGCTAAGGTTTCGGAGACGGAGATTACCAACATGGGTTATCACGACCCCGACAATATTATGAGTAGTCTCTATCTTTATAAGATTAAGCCCTGGATGGAAATTTTAGGTCGCGAGCAATTCCTGATTCTTCAGAGCGAGGATTTTTATCTCAATCCCATCGCCAATATGCAACGGGTGTTTGAGTTTCTCAACCTGCCCAGTTGTCGGCTCACAAATTATCCTAAAGTGAATGCCGGCTCTTACGATGATGTCGCCCCAGAGATTAGACAAACTTTGGCTCAATATTTTGCTCCTTATAATCAACGGTTAGAAGCATATCTGGGCATGGAATTTGGTTGGGATAAGGCATAAACCGTAAATCAGTCGGCAGTCGATTTCATGGTCAAAACTTCTCTGGCAATTCTAATTTTGGCTTTGAGCGACTTTGCTTGGGGACGACCGTGACCTTCGACTCCAAAGTAGCTATCAAACACAGACTGATTATTAACCCCAGGGGCGGTAAATTTGGTGATGTACTGCTGATAGAATTTAAAATTTCGCTCGTAAAGATTATCGTTAATATTGGTTAGCAGATAAATATTGGGAATGCTGTCAAGTTCTTGGTTAAATCGATAGTTACAGGAAATGCGATCGCCATATGCTTGCAGTAGCTTTTGTGGTTGATTCAGACCAAATACAGACTGCATCAGATCCTGCCAATAGTGAACATCGATTTGACTATTAACGGCCAAGACGTTGGTTTTTTGACTCATGTAGGTACTGGTTAGCAACGCGCCCAAACTTCCAGCGGAAGAGCCAAACATCAGCATTTGAGCCAGACTTATCTCGGCAGCATGGCAAAGACTTTCCACCGTGCGGGCAATAATTTGATTGAAGTTAATTTCTGCCGAACCCACATAAAAACTGGAGGATAGACCGGGCTTAAAATGACCGGGGTCGCTGATGCTAATCGCTGAAACATTATGATTATCGGCACGGAAAGCGGAAAATATACCTTCAAAATGAATCTTTTGCTGTTCTAGGTTATATTCTGCCTGGGTCAACGGTTGGTAAATGGGGTTAGCGCTTTGAAAATAGACATTTAACCGCTCTGAATCAAGTTTGAGGTAGCAAAAAATATAAAAGTAAGCCAGGTTGTACAGTCGGTCTGGTTCGGCAAAA
>JBCBIN010000137.1:0-8516 GCA_038524555.1 Cyanobacteria bacterium J06623_7
CAACATTTTCATCCTTGTTCAAGAATTTGTAGCTACGGTAAGAACTCATTGGGTGCATTCATGACTGGTGATTGAGAGTTTTATTCGTATGGGCCATCTGTAATTCTTTTTCAAAATCAGATAGAACTCGTAGTCCTCTTAACAAGACTCCCGCGTTATGACTTCGAGCATAATCTACGGTTAATCCAATAAAACTATCAACTTCTACGTTATCGATGTGCCGCACACACTGGCTAATTTGTTCTATTCTTTTTTCGACGGTAAACAGAGGTTGTTTACTAGGATTAGAAAGTACAGCAACAATTACTTTTTCAAAGAGTTTAGCTCCTCTTTCAACAATATCAATATGACCCAAGGTAATGGGGTCAAAGCTGCCGGGATAAATTGCAATCATGTTTACAACTAAATAAGTTAATAATTAAACAGCGTACCTTAATAACTTACTGATATTGGACAGTAATTAATCTACAAAGACTGAAATGGGGTTGTAAAAGTAACATCTGACAGGTTGCTTTTGTGACATTCAAATTGTTGAGTTGCTTTTCATACCTTGGGCAATTGATGCAGATTAGTATTAATGAGCTTCCTATTTTAAAGCACTAGTTGCGCCAAACTATATCCCTTACTTTTGATCGCACAAATTTAAAATTAGCTAATTGACAAATCCCTCGAGAGTAAATAACTAAGGAGCAAAGGTTACTTGATCGTTCCTTGAACCCTTGCTCTTTAATTTGGATGAGGTTGTTACTTCAAACTCTCGCCGTCACCTCAGCAATGGGGTTGGCTTCGTCATAATCTGGAGTCAGTTCTAATAAAATGAATAGAGTCTTAATAAAGCTAGCAATGGGTACAGCCAAAATTAGACCTAAAAAACCACCTAGCTGAGCGCCAATCAATAGCGAAACCAAAACCAAAACCGGATTTAAGCCAGTAAATTCTCCCAAGAGTCGGGGAGCAATAACGCTTTCTACTATTTGCTCGATTACAAAAGCAACAGCCAAAACTTTGAGTCCCAGCCAAAAACTTTTGAGCGCCATAATAAAGCTAACCAAACTAATGCTCAAAGCCGCTCCAAAGGGAAATAGAGCCATCAAACCCACCACTAAACCAAATAGTAGGGCAAAAGGAATCTGAATAATTAGAAAGGCGATCGTGATCGAAACTCCCATCACCGAAGCCACGGTTATTTGTCCGACAAAATAGTTATTGAAGGTACGCTTGAGAGAGTCTCGAACATCAATGCGAGGATTATCGGGGAAAAAGTTAAAAATTCCCGACCATAACTCGCTTCCATGGAGCAACATGTAAAAAGTCAGAACTATGGTTAAGAGTAAGTCCAACAGGCTGCCAACGACTGAGAAAAAACTGCCTAGAATTTGACCACTCAGCTGCTGTAGCTGCACGGATACTTGGGCTAAAGCATCGGCAACTAGACTACTAATACTTACGGGAAGGTTACGTTCATCTGCCCAAGCTTCAAAAACTTTAGCCTGTTCGCTGCCAGAAGCCACATAACTTGGTAGTCGCTCTAGCAAGCCATTAAGCTGATCTAACAAGATGGGAATGATGGTAACGCCAATAACAGCCAGGAGTAGGATACCAAGTAACAGTACGATTAAAACAGCGATCGCCCGAGGAATATTACGCTGTTCGATAAAACGCACGGGATAGTCCAAAATAAAGGACAAGAGAGTCGCCGTAATAAAAATCGTAATTAAAGATTCAAAATATTCAAAAGCTAAAATTATCAGCCAGCCATTCAACACTAACAGGGGAACAACTAGCCCGATGGTAAGCCACTTAGGCAATTTAGCAATTCTGTCGATCATATTTTTGGGATATGTGGGCAGGTTTAATATATCAATTTATCCCAGAAATATCATTCTGCACCTCTACTAAAAGCTAGAACAGACATTTATCGTTTTATCGCTCAAATTAAGAGCAGTGCATACTGAGAAGACGACAAAATCACAGCTTTTCGCATCTACTATCTCGGCAGTTGTTTAGATCATTTCTTTCTCTTGCTACTAATTTAAATGCATAATTTAATCGTTGTCTACGTATGTATTTTGTAGAGCACACGAATTAAGTAAGAGGTTTAATGACTAATAATATATTTGGTACCGAAAATTCCGACCGTCTATTTAGCACCGATGGCGATGATAATATTCAGGCTCTAGGGGGAGACGATACAATTATTGGCACGGTCGGTGATGATACCCTCAATGGTGGAGAGGGTTTCGATACGGTGGACTTCAGCGAAGCGGGTACGGCAGTTACGGTTCTGCCGACGGGAGTTTTCCAAAATGACGGTAGTCAGGGAATTTTGGTACGAGCTGAACGAATTATTGGCGCTACCAGGCAAGCAAATACTATCGACACCACCAGCGTAATCGGCGATGCGACGATCAATGTCAATCTAGACCGTAGAAGCTTGCGGGTAGAAAATCTACCTCCCGCGATTGGCAACCAAAGTTTTGAAGTCAGAAGTTTTGTTAACGTTTTGGGCACTCCCAACGATGATTCGATTGTGGGTGATAACGAAAATAATACTCTAGATGGGTTTCTCGGCGACGATCTGCTCGATGGACGCAGTGGTAACGATCTGCTGCTGGGTTCGGATGGTGATGACACGATCCGCGGTGGCAATGACCTCGATACCCTAGAGGGAGGCATTGGTGATGATTCCCTGAATGGGGGTAGTGGCAACGATCGCCTGTTGGGAGAAGACGGGGATGATACCCTGAACGGCGGTAATGACAATGATTCGCTCGATGGCGGTGTGGGCAATGACTCTTTGCTCGGCGGTAGCGGCAGCGATTTACTTATTGGTTTTGATGGTGACGATACTCTACTGGGGGGCAACGATCGCGATACTCTACAGGGAGGATTGGGTAACGATCTGCTGACGGGTGGCAGTAGTTCGGATCTGTTTATCCTCTCTCCAGGAGAGGGAACCGACATCATTACTGACTTTGGTCGAGATAACGATAGTTTGGGTCTTGCCGGGGGCATCAGCTTTGAGGATCTATCTTTCTCCGGTAGCGACATTATGTTTGGTACCGAGACTCTGGCAACCCTGGATGGTTTCGATGCAACGACCCTCTCAGCCAGCGATTTTGTCTGATTCTGCGGTACAAATGTCCTAGTAGCTCTAAATATGCCTAATGTTGCAAAGTCTTAAAGCTAAGAGCTACAGATATAATCTATGGTTGAGCTAGAGACAAGGGAGTGATTCGTGGAACTAACAGCTAAGAGTCGAGTTGCAATTCTACTTCACGGCGGAATTAAAGGTCATCATGGCAAGACGGGTCTTGCTTTCCTGCGCTATAGCCCAACAAATATTGTGGCGGTAATTGATAGGGAAACTACCGGCGAGTCATTGGTGGAATTGACCAAAATAGATCTACAAGTTCCCATCGTTGGTGATGTGCGGCAAGCTCTAGCCTATCAACCCGAGGTAATTTTGCTCGGGATAGCTCCTTCTGGGGGACAGTTACCGCCACAGCTACAGGCCGAAATAGCGATCGCCGTAGAAGCGGGTCTTTCTGTGGTTAACGGTTTACATACGCTGCTCCAGCCACTTTTTCCCGTTCTCCAACCCGGACAGGAAATCTGGGATATTCGCCAAGAACCACCGGGATTAGCTATCGCTAGGGGTAAAGCGCGATCCCTCGGGGCGACAAGAATCTTAACGGTGGGCACAGATATGGCAGTAGGTAAAATGTCTACTAGCCTCGAACTCCATCGAGCGGCTCTCTCCCGAGGAATTAAGGCAGGTTTTATCGCTACGGGACAGGCGGGAATAGCGATCGCTGGACGGGGAATTGCTTTAGATGCGGTACGGGTTGATTTTGCGGCTGGAGCAGTAGAGCAAGCCGTTTGCCAGTGGGGAGCAGACCAAGAGCTGGTAATTATTGAAGGACAGGGTTCGTTACTTCATCCCGGTTCGACGGCTACCCTGCCTCTAATTCGGGGTAGTCAGCCCAGTGGCTTAATTCTCGTTCATCGTGCCACCGCCGAACATATTCGAGATTTGCCCGATTTCCCCATTCCCCCCTTGACCGAAGTAATTCAGCTATACGAAATGGTAGCTAGCGCTGCCAGTAGGGGCGAACAAGTACGAGTTAAGGCGATCTCCCTCAATACTTGGGGGCTAGGCAATACGGAAGCCCAAGCCAAAATTAAAGCAACTGCCGAGCTAACGGGACTTCCCTGTAGTGATGTCGTCAGATTTGGCGGTAAGGCTTTATTATCAGCAGTTTATCCAAAATAAATATCTTGATTGCTTTTTAAAAGCTAACTGTGCTATTGTTACTAAAGCAACGCGGGATAGAGCAGTCTGGTAGCTCGTCGGGCTCATAACCCGAAGGTCGGTGGTTCAAATCCGCCTCCCGCCATTTAGACAAATATAGACTAACTAGGGTGTTTCTACTAGGATAGTTAAAAATTCATATTGTTTTAGTAGCAAAGGATACGTAATAGTACCTGATAGTACAGGTACATTAGAGTAATGTTTGTTGATTGAGTTTTAGTTTCAGTCTATTTAGTTTATAGCTGACGGTAATTTATTGATTATTTGGAATCTATAGACTTGATAGTCAACAGCTACGACCCAAACTGCAAGCGCATCTGTAGCTAGTAAAAAGTTTGTTCGATCATGGTAGCGATGGGTGTGTTTCCCGCTATTTACTCTACTCTCGCTCCAGAAGCCCTAGTTCAAAGCGTGCTGGTTGAGTATGAAATAGGAGCGATCGTTAAATGTTTATTTTGGCATCGAGGCTTGAGTGATGTTTATCTAATTGAAACTGACACTCAACCGTATATTCTCAAGATTTCCCATCATCATTGGCGATCGCGATCAGATATTCAGTTTGAGCTAGAATTTCTCGATTTTTTACACCAGCATCACCTCCCCGTAGCCTACCCTCTCAAAACCAAAGCCGCCGAGCTGTTTGTGACGGTTCATGCCGTAGAAGGCGATCGCTATGCTGCCCTATTTCCCTTCGCCCCAGGAGAAGTGCCCCAAGGAGACTTGAGTATCGAGCAGAGCCAGATTATGGGGCAAACTCTCGGTAAAATTCATCAGACTGCGGTCAATTTCCACAACAACACCAAACGTCAGCCCCTATGTCCCGAATATCTACTTGACCGCTCTTTAGAGACAATTAAACCCTATTTTCGAGGTCGCACCCGGGATTTAGCATATCTGCTCGATACAGCTGCACAAATTAGACAGCAGTTATCCGAACTAGAATCATCTTCTCCCCTCCAGAGCGTATGCTGGGGAGATCCCCATAGTGGCAATGTCCACTTTACCGGCGACAATCAAATTACGCTGTTTGATTTCGATCAGTGTGGCTATGGCTGGCGAATTTTTGACCTGGCAAAATTTTTACAGGTATCTTTAAATGCGGGCATCAATTCTCGTATTAGAGACAGTTTTTTCCAAGGCTATCAAGAAATTGCCGCTCTGACGGAGATAGAAACCGCATCCCTCCAGTCACTGACTAAGATGGCTCATATTTGGGCTTGGGCAATCAGTATTAAAACCGTCGCTTTCCATAGCTGGTCTAGGCTAGATAACTTTTATGTCAATCGACATTTAAATCAATTAAAAAGATTGAGCAGTCCAGAATGGCAGCTATTTTAGCTAAAGTGTTGTCATTGTCCCTCTGGCTAATCGATACTAAAGATTAGGGCGTGTTATCAATTGAGGGAAAGAATGCTTTTGAGAGCTATTTTAGCGAGATACAAGGAGAAAAATGTTCTGAGTAGCCGTGCTACGGAGGTTATTTTTTAACGCAGTAGGTCGTTAAAATGCCGAAAAAAGCTCTTTTTTTAATTGGTGACACGCCCGCAGCTCAATCAAGACTTAGCTCGATTATTCAACAGCACAGATGGATTTAAATTTTACTGAAGTCTCTTCCTTGGCTATTATCGATCGCCAAATTGCCGGAATCCAAGCCACCATCTCTCCCGCTCAGTACGAAATAGTACGCCGAGTTGTCTATCGAACTGCCGATTTAGAATACCAGTCTTTAGTCAGGTTCTCAGAAGGCGCACTAGCGAAAGGTGCAGCGGCTCTCACAGCAGCTATCCCCATTATTGTTGATGTTCCCGAGGTTCAGGTCAGCATCGTTCCTCAACTGCAAAAGACCTTCGCCAACCCTGTTTACTGCTGCACCACCACCCCCAACGATACAGAAACTAGCCCGAACAAGGCAGTCGGAGGACTAAAAGTTTTAGCGAGTAAACATCCCAACGCTATTTTTATTATCGGTCAAGACCAAGCCGCTATGATTGCCATGGTCGAACTATTGAACAGCAGGGAGATCGAACCCAGTTTAGCGATCGCGACACCACCTCTATTTGTCTCCGCAACGGCCAAGCAACAACTAAGAGATTCATTGATTCCGAGTATTTATCTTGATAGTGCCAAAGGCGGCTCGGTTGTCGCCAATGCTATTTTCAATAGCTTAATTGATTTAGTTTGGCAGGCGGAAAAGAAACATCGTTAATTGCCCTTCTAATCAATTTCTGTACTATTTTAAGTTAGTGCTGTAGCATAACCGCTCTGCATAATAGCTGATGGCTGATTTAGCGATCGCGCTTTTTGATTCTTGGATTACTCTGCCGGCGGGCTCTGGGGGGCATTCTGCCACCTAATTGACGACTGACTTCCAAAAACACATCTCGTTGCAGGTAGGGATATTGTCCGACCCAAATATCCTTTTGCGGCAGATAAGCATCAGAAATCTTGTCGATCTGACTGAGATCTAGCTGATTAGAAAGAACCAATAGCTCGGCTACTTGACCGGGCTTAATTCCTCTATACATCCGCTCTAGAGGAGCCTGCACCTCCACTTCAAACCCAGTGCGATCTCCCAGCACCAAGTTAATCCAGCGCTCGCGATTTTCGACAATCACTAACTCGCCTCTTTGATTGACCGTTTCCTCCTCCCCAATTAGTTCTTCGGTAAGATAAACATCGAGAACTTTGCCACGCCAGAAACCAGAATATTTAAACCGACGACTGGCAGAATTACGCCTACTTGCCTGATAGACAGGTCCCCATAGCCAGTAAAGAGCGACAATTCCCCCCACCAGCAAAATTAAGGCTTCTCCCCCATCACCAAATATAAGATCTAAAATCAGCACCACCACAATGCCGACGACAGAAATCAGGACTCGATTCAAGACATCAGACCATTTGCCCCAATAGTAGGCATATTGGTTTCCCGTGGCAATTAGAGGAATTAACTGCTCGGTTTTGGCTCTAGTTAGGGGTGTTAGCATGGGCAATTAGGATTACAAGACTCAGATTAGTGGCGTCGGCACTGGCTGGGGGTTGGGAGGTTAAATTTTAGGGTTAGCAGTTACATTGATGATTCGAACCCTGCCTTAAAGGATTTTTTCTAAACCATAGATCAAAGAAGTTAACTCTGTCACTTTGCGGATTGAGAGCAAAACTCCGGGCATATAGCAAGAGCGATCGCTAGTATCGTGTCTGAGGGTATAAAGCTGTCCCGGGGCACCAAATAATACCTCTTGGTGGGCAATTAATCCCGGTAAACGAACACTATGGATCGGAATATTGCTTTCTGCTGTTGCTCCTCTAGCACCGGTCATAGTCTCTTTCGACTCTACTTTGGGAGGATTGAAAGATTTTCCTAGTTCTGCCAGCATTTGTGCCGTTTTAATTGCCGTACCGCTGGGGGCATCCGCTTTGCGATCGTGATGTAGCTCGATAATTTCTACATGCTCAAAATGTTGCGAGGCAGTTAGCGCCGCCTGTTGTAGCAACACAATTCCAATCGAGAAATTAGGAATAATTAGGGTTCCCGTACTAGCTTTATCGGCAAATTCAGCGAGGTCTTTTAACTGGTTTTCGCTCAAACCGGTTGTGCCCACCACAGGACGAACTCCATAGGCGATCGCACTACGAGTATTTTCATAGACGCTATTGGGATGGGTAAAATCAACCATCACCCCCTGTACCTTTTCTTGGGTAGCTAGAACCAAGACGCTCTGTAAATCATTGAGAATGGGTACTTCCAAAGCGCCAATGCCAATAACTTCACCAATGTCTTGACCCAAATATTCCGGGTTCAAATCGACGGCGCCAATCAACATCATATCTTCGGCTTGGGATACGGCTTTAATTACTTCCTGTCCCATCTGACCTAAAGCACCATTGACAACCACGGGAATTGGCGATTTATCTGTCATTTATCTTCAATCTTTAATTTGTTTAGCTCGATCTATTTTCATAGAAATCCTTAGAACCCCAATTTTAAAACAGATCGAGAACTCACAGAAGCGGAACCGCCAACTTATGTCTCCATTATCTTGGTTGGATGTAGATGACTTTAGTGATCTACTACTTTGATTTTTATGCAAATCTTCAGGTCTAATTTGGGTAACTTAGGATTGAGAGATTTCTCAAACGATAAATAACGATAAATAACTTATGTTGATGAATTGGCTAAAAAATATCTTAGCCGTAACGAGAC